>JAZRLD010000066.1:0-18115 GCA_045646685.1 Alistipes sp.
GTGTATCTCGTCGATGAAGAGTATTGTTTGTGTCTCTTGTCGCAGTTCGTCGAGTAGTTGCTGCATACGCTCCTCGAACTCTCCACGAAACTTTGTGCCTGCGATGAGAGATGATACATCGAGTGAGAAGATTCGCTTTTGGGCTATTGTAGAGGGTACATCGCCCGATGCAATCCTCAGTGCCAAACCCTCCACGATGGCGCTCTTGCCCACTCCCGCCTCGCCAATGAGTATGGGGTTGTTTTTCTTGCGACGCGAGAGAATCTGTATTACGCGCTCTATCTCCTTGTCACGACCAATCACGGGGTCAATCTTCCCATTACGCGCCAATGTTGTGAGCTCGGTGCCAAACTTTTCAAGCATTGTGGTGCTTTTTCTTGTTGTGAGCTCCTCGCTGAAGGCCTCCGTGATGGTAAATTGTATTGGCGACTGCATACCTTCGCTCGTGTCATTTATCTCGCGTATGAGAGAGGCAATGGTGTGGGCCGAAATGCCATATTGAGCCAACACCTGCGATGTGGCGGTGGTGGTGTCGGCAACGATGTCGCACAGAATGTGTGATGTTGAGATGTGGCGCGCCGATGGGTGCTTGCGTTGTATGTTGTGTTTGTATATCCGCAGGAACTCCTCAATGCTCAGCGGCTCGATGTTTGGCTGACTTTTTATGATATTTTCGATGCGCGATAGGAGTTGATACATCTCCCAACTCTCTAACTTCATAGCCAATATGCGGTAGGCCATTGTGCTATCTTCGCGCAACAGCTCCAATGCTATGTGGTCCTTGAAAGAGTGGTGTATCTTGTTCTTTGTCAGGTCGAAGGCAACACGCGCAAGTATCGCCTCAAGGATATTTGAATTTCTATTCTCCATATATAATCTTCTCTTGTTCGATTATATAACGGAGTGGGAAGATGTAATATTATGTTAAATATCTACTGCGCTCGTCGTGGCCATTCGCCAATCTCCATATCGCGAATATCGTCGCCATCGATGGTGAAACGTATGGCTGTGCGGACTCTGTGGAATCCGTATTGACCTGCTGCGCCGGGGTTGATGTGCAGAAGTTGGTAGATAGGGTCGAATATAACCTTCAGTATATGAGAGTGTCCCGCAACGAAGATGTCGGGACGTGCGCTCTGAATCATTCTTACGGCCTGCGGAGAGTAGTGGCGCGGATATCCCCCAATGTGGGTTATAAGCACGCGCTTATTCTCGCACTCAAAGAATGAGAACTCGTTGAATGCGCGGCGCATAACTCCTCCGTCAATATTGCCGTATACGCCCTTTAGGGGCTTGAATGCTGCTATCTCGTCAGCCAACTCCAAAGATCCGAAGTCGCCAGCGTGCCAAATCTCATCGACATCCTTCAGGAAATCACGTAGCGTATCGTCGAATGTCCCGTGAGTGTCGGAAATAACTCCTATGCGTTTCATCTTTGGCTACTTTCCGTAATTGGCATTCATATAATCCATCACCTTGAACTTTGTTTCGCGCTTGGGCTCATCGCCATCTCGAACTGTGGTGGTAATGGTAAGTGGTCGCTTCTTTAGTACGAAATCGTTGAGGAATGTGAGAATTTCGTTCTGGTTCTGGTACATAGGTAGATATGAGATAGCGTGTGTCTGGTACTCTATATCATAGAACCAGTGTGGCCACCCCTTTTCGTTGAACTCTTTTGCCAGATACTTCGAGCCAAAGAATCCTACACCCAGCATAGTAGCCTTGTCGTAGGGTACTTGAGTGTCGGAACTGCCGTGAAAAACCATAATAGGCGCTGGCTTGCTATTCCACTCAGGTTTTCCATTCACAGAGAATATAGCTCCTGCATACGAAATAACGCCAGCATAGTTGAATCCCTGTGGCAATACGGCAGCCGATGGTGTGCGGTTACATATTGCATTCTCGGCCTGAAGCACCGTGATTGCGCCTGCACTTGAGCCGCTTGTAACAATCTGTTTAGTATTTATCTGCCAGCGCTCGGCATTCTCCAATACGAATAGAGTTGCGCTGAAGAGATCCTCCACAGCCATATTCACCGAGTTGTTCAACATCCCGATGGTTTCGCGTATCGATGGCATCTCCTTCATAGTGGTCAATGGCTTAAGGCCAAGACGATAGTCGATAGAGATAACGTCAAAACCATTGTCATTCAGGAATTTGAAATAGGGTTTGTATCCATTGTCATCACGTGAGCCTCGAGCAAAACCGCCACCAAATACGAACATCATACAGGGACGCTCACCGCTGACGGGCGAAACGTAGTGGTCGAGATATAGTGAGTCTGTGCCCTTTACGGCAAACAGATAACTCTTTTTGTTTAGGTCTGAAGCCATAGCGCTCACGGTGATGAGCATTGTAACAATGGCTAATATATACTTTTTCATATTGCGATTTACTTATATTTATCTCCCCATAATTGATTCATACGCTCGGCAATCTTCGCTTCGGTTGCGTTCTGCGTGTTCGGCTTATAAAAGCTCTTACCCGCTAACGATTCGGGCAGGAACTCCTGATTCACGAAGCCTCCAGCGTAGTCGTGCGCATATTTGTAATCCTTACCGTATCCCGCTTCGCTCATCAACTTTGTCGGCGCATTTCGCAGATGCAGAGGAACAGGACGGTTGGTCGTATCGTGCGACACAAAGTCCAAGGCGGCATTTATAGCCATATATGCCGAGTTGCTCTTCGGGCTTGTTGCCAAATATATAGTTGTTTCGGCCAACGTAATACGAGCCTCGGGCATACCAATCTTATGTACGGTATCAAAACAAGCGTTAGCCAAGAGCAGGGCGTTGGGATTTGCCAAACCAATATCCTCCGAAGCCAATATTACCAATCTTCGTGCAATAAATCGCGGCTCTTCACCACCGGCCAACATACGGGCCAAATAATATATTGCGGCATTAGGGTCGCTACCTCTTACCGACTTGATGAAGGCCGATATCACGTCGTAGTGCTGCTCACCATTTTTATCGTAGAGCGCGATGTTTTGTTGCAGACACTCGGTAACGTACTCGTCCGTAATGGTTATATCGCCCTCGGTAGCGCCCGCAATAATATCCAAAATATTCAGCAACTTACGCGCATCTCCGCCTGAGAATTTGAATAGGGCGGCAGTCTGCTCCACCTTTACGTTGCGCTCCTTCAGCTTCTCGTCAACCGTAATAGCGCGATTGAGTAGGGTAGATAGCTCCTCGTCGTTCATCGACTTGAGAATATATACCTGACAGCGGCTCAACAACGGCGAGATAACCTCAAATGAAGGGTTTTCTGTCGTAGCACCTATCAGCGTTACGATTCCCTGTTCAACGGCACCCAAGAGCGAATCTTGCTGGCTCTTGTTGAAGCGGTGAATCTCATCAATAAACAAAAAGGCTGTAGATTGACGAAACAGACTTTGCTTGCGTGCTGACTCAATAACCTCGCGCACATCCTTCACACCCGACGTAACGGCCGAGAGGGTGTAAAATGGGCGTTTCAGATGGTTGGCAACCAACTTTGCAAGAGTGGTTTTTCCTACACCCGGAGGGCCCCACAATATGAACGATGGCACGTTGCCCGTATCTAAAAACTTACGGAACACACCATTCGGGCCAACCAAATGTGTCTGGCCGATATAATCGTCAATCGTCTGCGGACGTAACCGCTCTGCCAAAGGAATACTCATAACATAAATGCTTAATGCAAAGTTAGCTATTTTTTCAATATTTTCATAGTACGAAAATAAAAAAGAGGATGTGCAACATTGAGCCGCACACCCTCTAAAACGGATATTTATCTGCTTACTTGCTCTTGATATACTCATCAATAGTCTTTGCTGCCTTGCGGCCTGCGCCCATTGCCAAGATAACCGTAGCAGCGCCCGTAACCGCGTCACCGCCTGCAAAAACGCCCTCGCGGGTTGTAGCTCCATTCTCGTCAGCTACGATGCAACCGCGGCGGTTGGTCTCCAAGCCCTTTGTAGTGCTCTTCAACAGGGGATTAGGTGATGTGCCGAGAGCCATAATAACCACGTCGCACTCGATGGTAAAGTCCGAGCCCTCCTTAACTACGGGAGAACGGCGACCACTCTCATCAGGCTCGCCAAGCTCCATCTCCACGCAACTCAATCCTGTAACCCAACCCTTATCGTCGCCGATAACCTGTGTGGGGTTGGTAAGCATACGGAACTCTATGCCCTCCTCCTTGGCGTGGTGTACCTCCTCGCGACGTGCGGGAAGCTCCGCCTCTGAGCGGCGATAGATGATAGCAGCCTCTGCGCCCAGACGCTTAGCTGTACGCACTGCATCCATCGCAACGTTACCACCTCCGACAACGGCCACCCTCTTGCCGACATAGATAGGTGTGTCGTACTGCTCATCATAAGCGTGCATAAGGTTTGCACGTGTGAGGAACTCATTGGCCGATACAACACCGTTGAGATTCTCGCCCTCGATACCCATAAAGCGGGGTAGGCCAGCGCCCGAGCCGATAAACACAGCCTCGAAGCCCTCCTCGTTCATCAACGAGTCGATAGTAATTGTGCGGCCAACGATAACGTCAGTCTCGAACTTAACACCCAGCTTACGCAGGTTGTCAATCTCGCGTGCTACAATCTTGTCTTTGGGCAGACGGAACTCGGGAATGCCATACACCAACACACCGCCCAACTTATGCAAAGCCTCAAAGACTGTAACATCGTAGCCCAATTTTGCCAAGTCGCTTGCGCAGGCCAAACCTGCAGGGCCACTACCGATAACTGCAACCTTCTTACCATTAGATGGAACGTTAACGTCACCCTTGCAGTCGTTCTCAAGTGCCCAGTCGCCAACAAAACGCTCCAGCTTACCGATAGCCACAGCCTCTCCCTTTATGCCGAGAATACAAGAGCCTTCGCACTGATTCTCCTGTGGACACACACGGCCACAGATGCTCGGCAAAGAGCTATCCTCCGAAATGATAGCTGCCGCAGCAGCATAATCGCCCTCGGCAACCTGCTGAATAAAGGCGGGAATATTGATATTTACGGGACACGCCGAAACGCATCGTGGATTCTTACAATTCAAACAACGAGAGGCCTCCAACTGCGCCTCCTCGGCATTATAGCCATAGCACACCTCTTCAAAATTGGTGGCACGTACTGCGGGATCCTGCTCGCGTACGCTAACACGGGGAATCTTATTTGCCATAGCCTCTAAAAACAATTACATTTGTGATTATGTTTCTCTGTTGCATCGCCCTCCTGCTTGCGGTACATCGACTGACGACGCATAGCCTCGTCGAAATCTACCTGATGACCGTCAAACTCGGGGCCATCTACGCAGGTGAAGAGGGTCTTGCCTCCAACGCTCACGCGGCACGCACCGCACATTCCTGTACCATCTACCATCAAGGCGTTGAGCGATACGGTAGTGGGGAGCGAGTACTCCTTGGTAGTGAGCGTAACGAACTTCATCATTATCATAGGACCGATAGCCACGCACTCGTCGTACTGCTTGCCCTCGTTGTCGATCAAATCCTTGATTTTGGCCGTTACCATACCCTTGAAACCGTAAGAGCCATCGTCGGTAGCTATGTAGAGGTTGTCGGCAACCTTCTCCATCTCCTCGGTGTAAATCAACATCGAAGCGGTTTTTGCACCGATGATAACATCTGCGTGGCCACCGTGCTCGTGTAACCACTTAACCTGCGGATATACGGGAGCTGTGCCTACACCACCCGCTACAAAGAGATAGCGACGGCTCTTGAGCTCCTCCTCCGAGAGGTGGATAAACTCCGAAGGGTTACCCAACGGACCTGCAAAATCGGCGATATAATCTCCCTCGTTCAATACGCATAGCTTGCGGGTTGATACGCCGATGGTCTGTATAACGATTGTTACGGTGCCATCCGTCTTGTCATAATCGGCAATTGTAAGAGGCACACGCTCGCCCTGCTCGTCCACGCGAACAATGACAAACTGTCCGGGCAGCGCACTCTGCGCCACACGCGGGGCCTCGATGCGCAACAGATAGATGTTATCTGCCAACGCTCTTTTCTCTATGATTTTAAACATAACTTTTCCTTGAGTTACGAGAACTCGTTTGATAAACCTAACTAACTTTTCTTTTGTGACTTACTCTACGACGATGGCCGTCACACGCATCGTCTGCATCGGACGTGAGGGGTCGTTGGTGATAATTCTCAACCTGTCAACCCATACTCCGTGGTTGCAATCTGATGTATCGAGAGTTAGCTTTAAGGCCACTTTCTCACCCGATTTGATGATATCCCCTGCTTTTAGAGAACAACCCAGCGGCTGCGTATTCCACTCAACTGCCCTGATTATCAAATCGCTACCTCCGTTGTTTGCAAGATAAACAGTTGTGTCGTCAACTTTTTTACCCTGTTTTACCTCGCCAAATTTAATAAATTTTTTTGATAATTCACAACTCGGCTGTGATATATCGTCCGTAGCTCGGTCGAATTCATCCACCGCAATGGCATTCATCGAAAGAATAGTAGTGGTTTCGCGACCATTTATCGCTATGCCGAACATATCCTCCAACGTGCCATATCTGCTGCTTTGGGCGGGAATGCTGTACGAGATAATGATTTCACCCTTCTCTCCAGCCTTCATCACCGTAGGTGCCTGCACGCGTGCCAGACCGCTGCTCAGCTTAGGAAGGAGTTTTAGCGTGATATCCTTGTTCGATGTATTTATCCAGCCAATGCGCTCTTCTACCTTTTCGCCTCGTCCCACGTAGGCAAAAGAGTGGAAATTAAAGGCGATGCGTGCGCCACTACCCAAATCAAACGGGTATAACTCCTCAACGCTCTTTTCGCGCGGAATAACATATCCTTCCAATGTGAGGGTAATGGGCGTATTCGAAGCCGAAGTCATAACCGACACCCCCTTTGAAAATTTTCCGGGGCGATTGGTTGGGTCGAACGCAACTTTTATCTCGCCTTTTTCTCCCGACATAATGGGTTTTCGCGAGTATGATGGCGTCGTGCAACCGCAGCCACTAACCACATCGAGGATAACAATTGGCTTTGAATCCTGATTTTTTAGGGTAAAAGTATGCTCGACGACACCTTTTTTCTCGTCAATCTCGCCAAAATTCCACGTCGTTTTATCAAATGCAAGTTTGTTTTGTGCTGCCGCAACAAGCGGGAAAAGCACAAAAATTACTGCTATAATCTTATTATAATATGGTATAAATCTCATTTCGGCACAAAAATACATTTTTTTTTAATTTTTTTTTGCAATTTTCTTGCACAATAAAAAAAAGTGCTCTATATTTGCACTCGCAATCAGGAACGATACAACAACAGTTCCGAAGCAAAAAGCCTGAATAGCTCAGTTGGTTAGAGCACATGACTGTTAATCATGGGGTCCTAGGTTCAAGTCCTTGTTCAGGCGCTCGAGGGAGTTTAGCTCAGCTGGTTCAGAGCATCTGCCTTACAAGCAGAGGGTCGGCGGTTCGAATCCGTCAACTCCCACAAACGAAAAAGAATGAAGAGACTTCGATACTATCGAAGTCTTTTTTTTTGTTTCTGATAGGCCGAGTCAAGTAAATT
This sequence comes from Alistipes sp., assembly GCA_045646685.1. Lineage (GTDB taxonomy): Bacteria > Bacteroidota > Bacteroidia > Bacteroidales > Rikenellaceae > Alistipes. The sequence goes on from JAZRLD010000066.1 coordinate 7,543, forward strand.
TGAGGGAGGCCAATTAGAAACAAAAAAGCACTCGCTCTATTTTCGGGCGAGCTTCTACATTTTTTTGAGTTTGTATGAGCCCCGCGGCGAGCGGAACAGAAAGGCGTTAAGCGGAGCCGACTTTGTCTGCGCAGTAGCCAATCCGAGTATAGAGATTGGGTATCACGATCTTTTTTGTTTTATATACATTGACAAGAGACAGGTTTGCCCGATAAGTTTTATATCAATTCCGTTTTTTATCCCCTTATAGAATATTGCCGCAACTCCTTTGCGAGTTCGCGCTCGCGTCCATCGGTAAGTTGATTTACAAGCGCGTGAAAACGTGGCGAGTGGTTGTGATGAACGGTGTGGCACAACTCGTGAATGATGATATAGTCGCGCAGATGCTCGGGTAGAGTCATCAGGTATAGACTCAGTGATATGTTTCCCTCGGCCGTACACGAGCCCCATTTGCTGCGCGTAGCACGAATTGTCACCCGACCATAGCGCAGAGAGTGTTTCACGGCCAGATAGGCTACTCTTTGCGGCAGATAGGCCTTAGCCAAGGCGCGTAGCTCCTCAATCTCGGCTTTGGATAAAGAAGGGGTGGTAGCCCGCTCTGCATAACGCCTCTGAGCTGCCACCACCCAATCTATTTTTTGTTCCAAAAACTCTAATGCTCGGCGCTGCGAGACATAGAGCGGATATGATAGCCTTACCTTGCCCGTAGGTCTTACCGATAGAGATATGCGCGTAGAGCGTCGCGTTGACGAGAGCGTAATCTCACCTACAACGGGGTGTATAAGGCTTTTTTGCATTGTTTTGCGTGTTTTAGCCGATACGCTGACGCACAACCTCAAACAACATTACAGCCGCTGCTGCCGATACGTTGAGCGACTCGATAGAGCCAATCAGCGGAATAGCCAACTGCTCGTCGCAGAGCTTGAGTACCTCCTTTGAAATACCTGTATCCTCGGCACCCATAATGATGATTGTAGGCTTGCGGAAGTCGGCGTCGTATATCAACTTGCGGCTCTTCTCGGTAGCTGCCACAGCCTGAAAGCCCTCTGCCTGCAACGCCTTGATAGTGTTGCGGATAGAGCCTACGCGGCATACGGGAATACGGCTCAAAGCACCAGCCGATGAACGCATAGCCTCCGAGTTTACGGGGGCTGAATTCTTCAGCGGAGTGATAAGTCCGTGCGCACCTGCACACTCTGCCGAACGGGCGATAGCGCCGAAGTTACGAACGTCTGTCACGCCATCGAAGAGCATAATCAGCGGAGTCTCGTCCTCGGGCACGCGCTCCAAAATATCGCTTAACTCAACATACTCGATGGGGGCAATCTGCGCCACAACACCCTGATGGTTGAGCTTTGTCAGGCGGTTGAGCTTCTCCACGGGCACCTCCTGAACGCGAATACGATGGCGGAAAGCCAAGTCGCGTAACTCGGTCATAAGTTGTCCCTCTGCGCCCTTGCGAATGTAGAGCTTTTCAATCTGCTTGCCGGTCTGAATGGCCTCGGCCACAGGGCGGATACCAAAAACTAAATCGTTTGCCATAATATTATTGATTCTCTGTTATTTCTAATTCGTAGCTTGCCTTCTCCCATTCGTGCATCTGCTTGTCGTATTGGGCTTTAAGGTCGTTGTATGCCGCATAGTCGGCCTCGTTGTATTCGGTTGCCGTAGCGAACTTTTCGTCGAAAGCGGCTATCTTTGCCTCAATCTCTGCCAACTCGGCCTCGATTGTCTCTACGGCCTTGCGTAGCTTGCGCAAAATCTTCTCCTGCTCCTTCTTCTGCTCGTAGGATAGTTTTCCCGTTGAGCTCTCCTTGGTTGTTGCGGTTGCGATGGGGGTATCCTTGCGCTCAATCTCCTGCAAAGACTCCACCTTACGCTTCTCAAGGAAGTAGTAGATACCGCCCAAATACTCCTTCACGCCACCATCGCGGAACTCGTATATGCGGTCAACCATACCGTCCAAGAAATCACGGTCGTGCGACACGACAATCACCGTACCGTCGTACTTCTGTATGGCGCGCTTGAGGATATCCTTCGAGCGCATATCCATATGGTTTGTCGGCTCGTCAAGTACCAACAAGTTATAGGGCTCAAGCATAAGGCGGGCCATAGCCAAGCGTGAACGCTCACCACCCGACAATACCTTTACCTACTTGTCAATATCCTCACCTCGGAACAGAAAAGCTCCCAAAATATCTCTCAGTCGTGTGCGAATATCACCAACAGCCACGCGGTCCAGAGTGTCGAAAACGGTGAACTCGCCGTCCATTAAATCGTCCTGATTCTGTGCATAGTAGCCGATATTTACGTTTGCGCCGAGCTTGATTGTACCCTCCGTCTGCTCCAACTCGCCGATAATCATACGCGCCATCGTGGTCTTACCCTCGCCATTGCGGCCAACGAGTGCGATTTTCTGTCCGCGCTCGATGGTAAACGTAGCATCGGAGAAGATTCGTTTCTCGCCAAAGGCCTTGCCCACCTCCTTAATCTCGGCTACAATCTGGCCTGAACGTGGTGCGGGCGGAAACTTGATATTGAGCGTTGCCAAATCCTCCTCCTCAACCTCAATGCGCTCAAGACGCTCCAACTGCTTGATACGCGACTGCACCTGATTACTCTTCGTTGGCTTGTAGCGGAACTTCTCGATAAACTCCTCGGTCTTTTCGATTAGCTTCTGCTGATTCTCGTATGCCGCCATCTGCTGTGCGCGTCGCTCGGCACGTAGCTCGACAAACTTCGAGTAGGGTACTTTATAATCGTAAATATGTCCCAACGACAACTCTACCGTGCGCGTTGTTACATTATCCAAAAATGCGCGGTCGTGCGAGATGAGCAATACTGCACCATTGTAGTTGCGCAGATACTCCTCTAACCACTGAATACTCTCAATGTCAAGGTGGTTTGTAGGCTCATCAAGCAGAAAAATCGAGGGGTGGCGCAAGAGCAACTTCGCCAACTCGATACGCATACGCCATCCGCCCGAGAACTCGCTTGTTGCGCGGTCAAAGTCGGTGCGCTTGAAGCCTAAACCGAGTAGCGTCTTCTCAATATCAGCCTCGCGCGTGTCGCCACCCAAGATGTGGTAGCGGTCCTGCGCATCGTTCATACGATGTAATAGAGCCTCATACTCCTCTGACTCGTAGTCTGTTCGCTCGGCAACCTCGGCAGTGAGTGCGGCAATCTCCGCCTCAAGACGTAATACTTCGTCAAAGGCTTTTTCGGTTTCGGCCTTAAGGGTTGTGGTGTCGGCTACGCGCATCTGCTGTGGCAGGTATCCGATAGTACACTCGCCATTCATCGTAACAGCGCCCTCGGTGGGTTGCTGCTCGCCTGTGATAATGCGCAGTAGCGTAGTCTTACCCGCTCCGTTCTTGCCGACAAGGCCTATGCGGTCCTTCTCGTTGATAAGGAACGAAATGCCATCGAAGAGCGTCCAGCCACCATAGCTGACCGAAAGATTATCTAATGAAATCATCTACTATGCCTCCAACATCTTTACAATCTCAGCCTCGGGGTCTGCGGCGCCAAACACTGCGCTGCCAGCGACCAGTGCCTCGGCACCTGCTGCGAATACTTCGCCTGCGTTCTTGGCCGAAATTCCTCCATCAATCTCGATAATATAGTCCAAACCCTGCTCACGCTTGATGGCAGCCAACTCACGTACCTTGTCCAATGAGTTGGGCATAAACGACTGTCCGCCAAAGCCGGGCTCAACGCTCATCACCAGCACCAAATCGACCTTTGCGAGAATATCTTTCAATACGCTTACAGGTGTTGCGGGCTTGATAGAGATACCAACCTTTGCTCCTGCATCGTGTGTGATTTTTATACACTCGTCAATCTGCTCGGTAGCCTCGTAGTGGAATGTAACATAGTCAGCACCAGCCTCCACGAAACGCTTTACGTACTTCTCGGGCTCGACAATCATAAGATGCACGTCGAGCACCTTGTTTGTAGCCTTGCGAATGGGCTTCATCACAGGAAAACCGAACGAGATGTTGGGTACGAATACACCGTCCATAACGTCAATGTGTACCCACTCCGCAGCACTGCGGTCAATCATCTTGGTGTCGCGCTCGAGGTTGCCGAAGTCGGCCGACAACATCGAAGGTGAAATAATACGTGTCATAAGGTTTATATTTTTTCTTTTATATAATCAACTAAATTATCGCGCTTTGAGCAGTTGAAAACAACCTTTTTGTCATTGGTTGTAACCAACACCAACTCACTGCGCTGTGTGGCGTACATATAGTAGTTGCCGAGGATTTTGTTGTTAAACAATCCTACATATCCTCCAGCACCGTCACTTGCTATTCGGCGTGTGGAACGGCTGATTGTCGCAGGCTCAATGCACTCTATGGAGATTATCTCCGAGTATGGAATAACCTTACGGCTAATAATATTTTTTATGCATATCTCCGTCTGGTTATACCTAACGTATAACGGAGTCATACTCGTAAGATATATATTCGCAACAACGAGAAAAATAGCTATGGCCACAGCGCCAATCCTCTTTAAGCGCGAGTCGGTGTCGATATACTCCTTGTAGAGGTATAGCAACGATGCTATGATGATTATCGCATAGATAATCGTTGTCACAATCGTATCGTTCGACCATTCGAAGAAGATTTTTCCGTTCATAATTTGCATCAGTTATACTTACAGCAACAAAGGTAAGAATAATTAAGCATTTTTATAGCCGTTATGGGGCTTAAAGAGACTTAGATTTTGTGATTATATGGAAAAAAATTATATTTGTAAACAAATATATAAATCATTTTGGAGTATGAAACGAATTATCATTGCATTATTGGCAGTTGTTGCTGCGATAAATGTGTCGGCTCAGGAGTTGCGCTGGGGTGTTGCCGGAGGTTTGAACTTTGCGTGGGAGCGTGCAAAAGCTGCAGGTGTAAAGGTGTCTTCTGATAGTTATATAGGTTTTCAGGTGGGAGCAAAGGCTGAGATGGATTTTTCTTCTTATCTGATTGATGGCTTCTATCTTGAGGGCAGCTTGCTCTACAATCTTAAGGGTGGTAGTTACTCTGGCAGCCATTCAAATCTTGGCTATCTGCAGTTGCCCGTTAATCTTGGTTATCGTCTGACCTTTTCGGGCGATGTGTCGCTTTTGGGTAGCCTTGGTCCCTACTTCGGATTGGGTGTATTGGGCAAGGATGTTGAGAAGGTGAGTGGCGCAAAGGTCAAAACAGATGTGTTTGGAACACGCTTGCAGCGCTTTGACTTCGGTTTGAACTACAAACTCGGTGTTGAGGTGTGGGATCAGTGGCAATTCTATTTTGGCTTGGAGCACAGCTTGTTGAATCTGGCAAAGAAGAATCTCGATGGCGAAGCACACGGTAAGATGCATTTGGTGAATTTCTACATCGGCACGGCTTATATGTTCTAAGTATAGAGCAAAGGGTAATAACTCAATAATGATAAAAATATGCGGGAATAATCACTTCTCGCATATTTTTTGTATCTGCAGTAGGTGAATGTTATAAAATACATATGCTATGAAAAAGTTATTACCATTATTATCGTTTGCTCTCTTGCTCTCGGCTACAGCCTCGGCGCAAGGTTTGCGTTATGGAATTACGGGCGCTATGAACGTCAGTAACTATGCCATAGAGTCAGACGCAAGCTCCTACACCTCGGATTCGCGCATCGGTTTCCGTGCAGGTTTTCGTATGGAGATGGGTGCTCCGTTCATCTACGATGGATTCTACTTTATGGGCGAGGTGGTGCTCAGTTCAAAGGGTTCGAAATTATCTACCTCGATGGATGATAAGAGCGTTAAAAACATCTCGCGTCCATATTACCTTGAGATTCCGCTGCATATCGGTTATCACTACGCCTTCAAGAATAGTAGTTTTGGAGTCTTCGGCTCTGCTGGTCCCTATTTTGGTGTAGGTCTGTTTGGTGAGAATAAGTTGACCGTAGGCGATGTCAATACCAAGCCCGATACTTTTAGCTCCGAGAGCCTAAAGCGTTTTGATTTTGGCTTGGGTGTGCGAGCTGGAGTCTCGATGTTCAACCACTATCGTATCTATGTAGGCTATGATTGGGGCTTGATAAATATCGCCCAGACGTCGGGGGATAAGGTTAATAACCGAAATTTCTATGTAGGAGCCGCGTATATGTTCTAACGAATCGTTATCCAACTCCTTGAGAAAAGTGGGTGTCCGAAAACTTCTCGGACACTCTTTTTTTATTCCATTCGAGCTCTTGTTTGTCGCGAAAAGATTGTATCTTTGTTATCGGCTAAATTTGAATAACGATGGAATTATTATATTGTATAATCGCTTTGCTGGCTGTGGTGAGCCTGATTTTTATAATCTTGTGGTTGCGCGAGCGCGGTAAAACGCAGAATATCAGCAATGAGCTGTTGGCGGCAAATATAAATTTGCAAAATCTAGAGTCTTCGCTCTCGGCGCAGTCGGAGGCATTGTCTGCGCAGACCGAGGCTCTGAATGCCGAGCGTCGTGCGCGTGAGGCGGAGCAGATGGCACGCCTGAAGGCCGAAACAGAACTTGCGGCCGAGCAACGACTTATGGCCGAGAAGATTCGCTCGCAGGAGGAGGTTGAGCAGACTATGCGCGAGCAGTTCAAGGCGTTGGCGGGCGATGTGTTGGGTGAGCAGAGCCGTCGCTTCAAGGAGGAGAATCGCGAGTCGATGGATTTGATTCTCAAGCCTTTTAAGGATAATATCGTGGAGTTTCGCGCTCGCGTGGAGAGTATCTTCACGCACCAGAACGAGCAGAGCGGAGTGCTGAAAAATGAGCTTCAGCGCCTGATGGAACTCAATGCGCAGATTACTACGGAAACCACCAACTTGACAAATGCCCTTCGCGGAAACTCAAAGGTACAGGGCGATTGGGGCGAGGTGATACTCGAGACGATTCTTGATAGCTCTAACCTTATTCGTGGCGTGCATTACCAGACGCAGCAGAACGTAAAGGACGAGGCGGGGAACAACCTGCGTCCCGATGTGGTCTTGTATCTCCCTAATAACAAGCAGATTATCATCGACTCAAAGGTGTCGCTCACGGCTTATGTAAACTACGTTTCGGCGCAGACCGAGGCCGAGCGCCGTGTGGCTATGGCCGCACACCTTGCATCTGTGCGTCAGCACGTTAAGGAGTTGAGTGCCAAGAAGTACCAGCAACTTATGCAGTCGCCCGACTTTGTTGTGATGTTTGTGCCTAATGAGCCTGCATTTTTGGATGCACTCAAGGAGGACCACACAATTTGGAGCGATGCTTACGATAAAAAGGTGGTGGTATCGTCGCCCACAAACCTCTTTGCGTTGCTGAAATTGGTTGATGATTTGTGGCGACGTGATGACCAAAATAAGAATCAGGAGAATATCATAAAGTTTGGCGTTACGCTCTACGAACAGTTGGTGGCATTCACCTCGGCATTGGAGGGTGTTGGCGCAAGTCTTGATCAGGCGCGCACAAAATATGACGAGGCGTTTAAGCGTTTGAGTACGGGTAATAACAACATCATCCGCGTTGGCGAGAAGTTGCGTAAATTGGGCCTTCCGACCACAAAACGCCAGTCGGCACGCCTTGTTGAGGAGAGTGGCGCAGATGAGGATAATAATTTGATAGAGAATGAGTAACGATAAGATTTTCTGGCAGAGATTGGACTCCCTGCTTGAGCGTAGCAAGATTGAAATTGACCGCCCGCGAGGCTCGCATCATCCCCGTTTTCCCGAGATTGTATATGTGTTGGATTATGGCTATCTCGATGGCACGTCGTCTAACGATGGCGAGGGTATTGATGTGTGGTTGGGCAGTGATGCAGAGCAAAAATTGGACGCGGTGATTTGTACGGTGGATTTGGATAAGGGTGATGCCGAGATGAAACTGATGGTCGGCTGCACCGAGGAGGAGAAAGCCTATATCGAACGTTTTTACAATGAGTGGCCTGATATGGGCGCCAAAATAATAAGAAGAAATTATATAACAAGGTGATTTCTGCGTTACGCTCACCCTCAAAATCCTCATTTACGTTTAGTAAATTATAGGGTATTTTCACCCGTTTTCTAAGATTTGCCAATAATATGCAAAACATTGTGTTTTAGCGTATTTTGGCAAATTTTCTTTTCTTGTGATTTGCAGAATTTGCCGATAATATCTACTTTTGTATGCAAATAGTATGTGCAAGGATTTGCATACACAGAAGTAATAAACCTATAAAAACGGCAGATTATGTTCAAGTATTCAAAGGACGGTATTTCGGTACTCTCGGTGCTGGATGCTCGTCGAGCCAAGAAAAGCGGTCTGTTTCCTGTTAAGATACAGGTCATCTACAACCGCAAGCAGAAATACTACTCTACGGGGCAGGAACTCTCCAAGGAGGATTGGGCGAACCTTGCCGAGAGCAAGAGCCGCCGATTGTCGGAGATTCGTTCAAGTGTAGAGAATAGTTTCTCTATCATCAAGAGCCAAGTAGAATCCCTTGCCGAGCGTGGTGAGTTTGGTTTTGATTTGCTCAGCATTCGTTTGGGGCGCTGTGCAACGGTTACGGTCAATGCAGCTATCAGAGCCAAGGTCGCCGATGCCGAGCGTAACGAGCAGTATAGCACTCGCAATGGCTACCACTCTATACTATTGGGCATCGAGGCATTTGCTGGTAAGGATATTCCATTCTCTACCATCACCATTGATTGGCTCAACAGGTTGGAACGCTTTTGGAGCAATGACGGCAAGAGCAAATCCACCATCAATGTATATTTCAAGTACCTCAAAGCGATACTCAACCAAGCCCGAATGGATGGAGTAATCAAGGAAGTTAATTTTCCATTCGGCAGAGGTCGTTTCGAGATGCCATCGGCAGAGGGCAGGAAGTTGGCTCTTACATTGGAGCAAATCAAAAAACTAATCACCTACACCGATGGCAACGAGGAGACGGAGATGTATCGTGATATGTGGTTCTTCTCCTATTTGTGTAATGGTATCAACTTTCGTGATATGCTATACCTTACCTATAATAATATAGAGGGTAATGAGATATGTTTCGTCAGAGCCAAAACCAAGAACACCTCAAAGCAGATACGCACCATTAGAGCTGTCTTAACTCCTGAAATGCGAAATATCATCGAGCGTTGGGGCAACGCCGATGATGGCAATCCTGATACATTGTTGTTCAAGTTTGCCACGGGTAAGGAATCTGCATACGAGATTAAACAACTTGTCTGCAAGGTTACTCAACGCTGCAATATCATCCTAGCCCGTATCTCAAAGGCTTTGGGATTGCCTCGTGTAACCACATACGCAGCACGCCATAGCTTTGCAACCGTCTTGAAGCGTAGCGGAACGAATATCTCCTATATCTCGGAGAGTTTGGGACACTCCAACCTGATGGTTACGGAGAACTACCTTGCCAGCTTCGAGCAGGACGAGCGTAAGAAGAATGCACAACTACTAACCAATTTTGATTAAAGCGTATGCCTAACAGGAAAACAGCCAAGATAGAAATCCGCAAATTGAGGTGTTTCGGTATTATTGCGAGAGAGATAGCTGAGGAGTACCCCGAATATGAGAACTATCTCATTGATGAGGGTGTGTTGCATATTAAGGAGTATGTACCACCTACGATAAATGACATTGATAAGGTGTTGGATAAGTTGAAATTCAACTATGCCACACACAAATATAAGTATGAAACTTATCGTGATAAGGAACTCATCGACCAGAAACTGTTGGCAAAGATGGCAGGCGTAACCCGTCAGACCGTAGCCCGATGGGAACAGATGGGTTTTATCTATCGTAGCGATGTAGGCTTGTCAAGAGACAGATATTTCCAAATAAAAGAGGTCATTTCTCAACTTGAAAAGTTAAAAGAGTAAAAAATCGCACTTTTTGAAAATGACTTGACAGATGTAGGACAAATGATGCCATAGCGTCACTTGTCCTACATTTGTCTTATATACCATTCACACCAAACCTATGCTGTGTCATCATCTGTCGTAGTTGTGGCACAATCTGTCATAGGCGGGTTAAGTTATTGATAATTCGATATTTAGTTTCCTTTATTCTTCCTTTGCAGCATCAATCGGTTGAGAGGGCTATGACGATAGCCGAGTATTAACTTAAAAAGGACGAATAAAATGAACCAAATTATTGTAACCACGCCCGAAGAGTTAAGGGCTATCGTAAGCGAAACCGTTTCGCAGACATTGGCAGGTCTTAACCATACTCAAAAAGAGCTGCCCGACAATCTCACTCCCGATGCCGCAGTCGAGGCATTGGAACAGCACGGATTCTTAATCTCCAAAGCACGCTTGTATAAACTTACGGCAAAGGGTGAAGTACCATTCCGCAAGTATGGCAACAAACTTCTCTTTTCGCGTAAGGAACTTCTTTCGTGGGCAGACAACCTTGCCCGCAGGGTGAACGATAAGAGCGATGCTGCATTGACAATTGCCAAGAGTGCTAACCGTAAATTGCGTGGCTATGGAAAATAATAGAGTATCGACACCCAAGCCCCCGATGGCAGATGATGAGTTTGCCGCTATCTGGCGAAGTGTTCATCTAAAAGTTACCGACACATACGATACGCC
>JAZRLD010000067.1:0-39033 GCA_045646685.1 Alistipes sp.
GGGTGAGGATATCGCTTTGGGTGATGTCTTCACTCGTAAGTATGCACACACAAACGGTGCTGCGGCTATCTCCCACAAGGAGGCTGCTGACAAGCTCAAGGCTGAGTTCGCAGCGGTATTGCCCGAGTACGATCGCGAGCGTGTACACGTATCGGATATTAAGAAGGCTTTCTCTTGGTTTAATATCTTGGTAGGCGCAGGCTTCACCGAGTTCGTATTGCCCGATGAGGAAGAGCAGAGCGAGGAGTAATCCGTTTCAAGCAAATAAAAAATAGGGTGCTAACCATTTTGTTAGCACCCTATTTTTTGCCAATTTAGTATAAACTATTTTTTCTTGATATACGGCGCAGAGCCCTCCATAACGGCGTGGCCATTCTCGCCAATCTGAGGCCAGCCATCAACCCACGTTACGCGATCCATATACATCTTACGACCAGCGTTGGGACTCTTCACATCGTAGGCGTGGTAGAAAATCCAATCCTGTCCCTTATCGTCGGTGATAATCTGCGAGTCGTGGCCTGTGCCCTTCACGTTGTCATCGCCCGAGAGGAGAATCTCGTGGTGGTTATCCAGCATAGGACGTCCCTGCTTATCCACATAAGGACCATAGAGCGACTTACTGCGGCCTACAACGGTCTGGTAGGTACTCTTCAAACCCTCGCAACAGCTACCCGTAGAAGCGAAAAGGTAGTAGTAATTACCGCGCTTGTGGATATATGTTCCCTCGTATGCCGAGCCTGCGATGCGTGTGAGGTTGTGAATATCATCTACCTCAAGACCATCCTCTGTTAGCTCTGTAAGATAAATACCGTGGAAACTACCCCACGCCAAATACTTGCGGCCATCCTCCTGATAAATAACGGGATCAATGCAGTTCTGCACACCGATATGTTTACCCTGAAAGAGCATCTTCGCATCGCGGAAAGGTCCAGTAGGCGAATCCGACACGGCGCGACCGATGCAGGCATCCCACTCGCCACCCCACGTTGACATCGAGAAGTAGAGAACGTACTTGCCCTCAATAAAGTTGATATCGGGTGCCCAAATAGCGGCCTTGGGTACGAATTGAGGCACCTCGCCCTCGGCAAACACACCGCCCAAGTACTCCCAATTTACCATATCCGTAGATTTGTAAACGGGGATATTTCTGTCGCGCCACGTAGCGTAGGCGTAGAAAGTGCCATCCTCGGCGCGAATCACCGTAGGATCGGGTGCGTCGCGGTCGATGACAGGGTTGGTGTAGGTTACATTACCATCACCCTTAATGCCCGAAAACGAGCAGAGCAAGGTGGTAAGTAGTACGAAAATGCCCAATCTCTTCATTACTTTCTCTCTGTTTTATAGTTTATTACATTCGCTGGGGTACATCAATACCCAAGAGCTTCATAGCCTTGCTGATTGTGCGAGCAACCAAAGCAGCCAACATCACGCGCATACGACGCTTCTCCTCGTTCTCCTCGCGGAGGATAGAGTGGTCGTGGTAGTAGCCGTTGAAGGTCTTTGCCAAGTCGTATGCGTAAGCTGCGATAATCGAGGGTGCGAAGTTCTCACCAGCCGATGCTACTACTGCAGGGAAGTCGGTAAGCGACTTGATAAGCTCAATCTCCTCGGCGAGCAACTCGGTGCAGTTGTGTGATGTGTAGTCGATGCCAGCCTCGTCAGCCTTGCGCAGGATAGAACAGATACGCGCGTGAGTGTACTGGATGAAAGGACCTGTATTACCGTTGAAGTCGATAGACTCGCGGGGATCGAACAACATTGTCTTCTTGGGATCAACCTTCAAGATAAAGTACTTCAAAGCTCCCAAACCAACCATATTGCAGATAGCGTCAGCCTCCTCTGTTGTGCAACCGTCCAACTTACCCAACTCGTTTGACATCTCGCGAGCTGTGTCAACCATATCGGCAATCAAATCGTCGGCATCAACGACAGTACCTTCGCGTGACTTCATCTTACCCTCGGGAAGCTCAACCATACCGTACGAGAGGTGGTAGATGTTGTCGCTCCACTCATAGCCGAGCTTCTTCAGAACGAGTTTCAACACCTGGAAGTGGTAGTTCTGCTCGTTACCCACAACGTAAATCATATCATCGAGCTTGTTCTCCTCGAAACGGCTCAACGCAGTACCCAAATCCTGAGTCATATAAACCGATGTGCCATCGCCACGAAGCAAGAGCTTCTGGTCCAAGCCGTCAGCCTCAAGGTCAATCCATACAGAGTTGTCCTCCTTGCGGAAGAATACGCCCTTATCCAAGCCATCCTGAACGAGGCTCTTACCCAAGAGGTATGTCTGTGACTCGTAATATACCTTGTCGAAATCAACGCCCAAAGCCTTGTATGTCACATCGAAACCGTCATATACCCAGCCGTTCATAGTCTGCCAGAGAGTATAAACCTCCTCGTCCTTTGCCTCCCACTTGCGCAACATCTCCTGTGCCTCAAGCATAATGGGAGCCTTCTTCTTTGCCTCGTCTTCGCTCATACCGCTCTCAACGAGCTCCTTAATCTGCGCCTTGTAGTGCTTGTCAAACTCTACGTAGTACTTACCAACCAAGTGGTCACCCTTCATTCCCGATGATGCGGGAGTTTCGCCATTACCATAAAGTTTCCACGCAAGCATTGACTTACAGATGTGGATACCTCGGTCATTAACGAGATTTACCTTGATAACATTGTGGCCATTTGCCTTCAAAATCTGCGCTACAGAGTAGCCGAGAAGGTTATTACGGATGTGGCCCAAGTGAAGGGGCTTGTTGGTATTGGGTGATGAGTACTCAATCATCACTGTGCGACCTGACGGTGCTGCCATACCGAAGTTCTCGTCCGCCACAGCCTCGGCAAAACGCTCTGCCCAAAATGCAGGAGCGATAGAGAGGTTCAAGAAGCCCTTGATTACGTTGAAAGCGCTAATCTGCTCATTGTTTGCCACGATATACTCGCCAATCTCGTTAGCCGTAGCCTCGGGTGACTTGCGGCTCATCTTGAGCAATGGGAATGTAACCAATGTGTAGTCACCCTCAAACTCCTTGCGAGTCTTCTGAATCTGTACCTGAGCGGGATTCACCTCACCATACAAAGCCGTAATGGCCGAGGTGACAATTTGAGAAATAAATGTTTCGGTATTCATATTTTTATTTAAATTTTCCTAAAATCTATTTTATGCCACAAAATTAGTATTTTTTCGCGTAAATAGCCATTGCAGACGAACATAAATATAAGTTATTTGCCGTAAAACTTAATCTTTATTGTATCTTTGTGGATAGATTTATAACCTAATACCTACCCTGACACTATAATTTCGGAATTGATGGATTGCCGATTTCACATATCGCATCTTTTGGCGTACCTGCTATGCTCTACAATATGCATTTTGTCGGGATGCAAAAAATTTGATGAGCCAGCGCAAGATTCTGCTACGGCACAAGCCGCCAACATCGCTATTGCCGACCTGCACGCTATGCTCGGTGACAGGAGGGTTATCATCGACCAAGATATTATCATTGGCGGCTATGTTACCTCAAGCGACAAGGCATCGAACTTCCACCGTACATTTATGATTGAAGACGCATCGGGCGGGGCCGAGATTATGGCAGGGTTATACGACCTGCACAACATCTACCCCGAGGGTTATTACATAACGGCCAATTTAAAAGGATGCGCCATAGGCGAACAGCTCGGCGTAATGCAGGTAGGAATACCTGCTGCGAGTTACAGCTACTACCCCACTGACTACTTCGCCTCACGTGCCGTAATCGACAAATATATAAAGCGTTACAACTTACGACGTGACGTTGCACCGCTACCGCTTACAATCGAAAAATTAACCCCGTCACACTGCGGGCGTTTGGTAAATATCGGCGGACTTACAGCCTCGCTACAAGGCGGATGGAATGGTTATCAAATATTTACTGACGACAACGGCCAAAATATTGCCGTTTATACCTCCGAATATGCTGATTATGCGCAAAAACCTCTGCCTGGCGGTTGTGTAAGCATTACGGGTATTCTACAATATGGCAAGGTCGAGGGAGAGGAGTATTACATTATAAAAATGCGAGATGAAAAGGATTGTAACAGCGATAATTAGCTTCATAATACTCTCTGCCTGTCAGGATTCTGCCCCGAGCTACAATGAGCGACCGCACGGAATAATATCCATCGCGCACCTGAAGACATTGGCCACAACCAACTCCAACACAATTACCGACGATGTAGCAATCGAGGGCTATGTCGTAGCAAATGACCTTTTCGGCGAGTTTTACAAATCGATTGTCATTTGTGACGACAGCGGCGGTATAGAGATTGCCGTTGATACACGCAATACGGCTGTGCAATTCCCCATATCGGCTCGCGTTGTGGTCTATTGCTCGGGACTAACAATCGGTGAATATGGCGGAGAGCTGACATTGGGCGCTATACCTATGGGCAGTTACACCGTTGACCGCATTGCCGAGAAGGATTTTCTGCGCTATTTTCTCATTGATAAAGAGTCACCCAAAGCCATAAAGCCAACAGTAACTGCCATTGGGGAGATAACTCCTGCGCATATTGGGAATTATATACGACTAAACAATGTTACTTTTGCCGAGCAGGCGGGCAATACGTGGTGCGACGTGGATTCCACGACAAGCGAGTATATAACCACCGAGCGCACCATCCACGACCGAGCAGGAAAATCATTCACCGTAAGAACTATTGCAGAGTGTAGTTACCGCAACGAGAAGATACCTGTAGGATATGGCGATTTGTGCGGTGTTGTAGCCTATTTCAATGGCAATTACTCGCTGCGCATCGTAAATCATCAGATATTATTTGACTAAAAAAGGAGTCCGTTTCGGGACTCCCTTAATCATATCTGAAAATTGTATAACGAGAATTGATTTTAGGCCTACGAAGCCAGAAAAACCGCAGTTTGTTCGGCGCAAATGAGGATTTGAGGGCGAGTAAAACGCCAAATCAACCTTGTTAGACGATTTTTATTTATTTTTGCAATGCCTCCCAAAGCATATCCTTCAGCTTGGTAATATTCATATTCGCCACTGAAGAGATAAACACCGACGGAATACCCTCGGGCAGTGTAGGACGCATCTCCTCAATAAGTTCATCGTCCAACATATCACATTTGGTTACGGCCAACAGACGCTGCTTATCCAGCAACTCGGGGTTATACTGCGTAAGCTCACCCAACAGAATCTCGTAATCCTTGGCAATATCGTCGCTATCGGCTGGCACCATAAACAGCACCACTGAATTACGCTCACCATGGCGCAAGAACCGTGCTCCGAGTCCCTTACCCTCGTGCGCGCCCTCGATGATACCGGGGATATCGGCCATAACAAACGACTTGTGGTCGCGCACCTCAACAATACCGAGGTTAGGCTCCAATGTAGTGAAGGCGTAGTTTGCAATCTTTGGCTTCGCCGCCGACACAACCGACAACAAAGTACTCTTTCCTGCATTGGGGAAACCTACCAAACCTACATCGGCCAACACCTTAAGCTCGAGGATAAAAGCACCCTCATCACCCTCCTCACCGGGCTGTGCATAGCGTGGAGCCTGATTTGTAGCGCTCTTAAAGTGCCAGTTACCCAAGCCACCACGGCCTCCCTTCAAGAGTGTCAGGCGATCACCGTGCTCGGTAACCTCACCCACATACTCAATGGTAGTGGTTCCATCCTCATGCTCTACCAAACGACGAGCCACTGTACCGAGAGGTACAGGGATAACAATATCCTGCGCATCCTTACCTGTCGAACGCGCTCCGTGGCCACACTCGCCATCCTCGGCAAACTGGTGACGCTGGTACTTGAGGTGAATTAGAGTCCAATATTGGCGGTCACCCTGCAGAATGATGCTACCACCCTTACCGCCGTCACCTCCATCGGGTCCTCCGAAGGCAACGAACTTCTCACGACGGAAGTGGCACGAGCCAGCACCTCCGTGGCCCGAACGGGCAAAAATCTTCACATAGTCCACAAAATTTGAACCTGCCATATTGAATCTAATTTTTAGTTGTTAATTTTCTGACTGCAAAGATAGTTTTTTCCGCGCAAACGGCCAAATTCTACATCTTCCACGATAAAACAACATAATATGTTCGCGGATAAGCGTAGGTCTTCACATCATCTTGCGGGGCGTAGATACGCTGTGCGCCACTCATATAATTGCGAATACGCGAGGACTCATAACCTCCATAAACTATATTTCTGTTGCCTAACAAATTTCTCACCGACAGCGTCAACGACAGGCGCGAAGCACCTATGTTAAACCATCTTGAGAGCGAAGCGTCCACCGTAACGGCATCATTTAGACGATCCTGACTCATAAACTCACGATATATCTCCTCCGATGCCGAGGCTTGAAGGGCAACACGTTCCGTACGACGAATAGGCGATGCATCGACATAACGCAAAGCCAAAGCCTGCGCTCCAATAGATGCCACCCAACCACGATTCAGATATGTTATCTCGGCCGAGCCGCTTATCATTGGCGCACCGCCCACAAAACAATCATTCATAAAACTCTGCGAGCGAGAACTTATCACCCTATTATCCGCATCGGCATAGTGCGTAACAACGGGATTATCAGAATAGATATATCTTCCTGCCGCAGCCGAGAGCGAGCCCCGCAACGTCCGCGACAACTTAATCTCTGACGAGGCCTCCACACCATAACGTGTTATGCCCATTCCCGCCACATCTACATCGCAATACGTTGCCGACAAATCATCATAAGCGCGGAACACATCGCGTTCGTTCTCGGTACGGGTATAATATGCCGAGAGCAACAAGCGAACATTGGGCGAGTTAAATCTATAATTCAACTCCGCTGCAAGGTGACGTTCTGCCACAGGGTTATCCACCATACGATTATTGTATTGCGGATTCAAGAACATATCCTCCACATCGGGTGCAACCTCAGCTATCATTGCTCCAAAATCTATATTATGGCGCGCCGAGAAGGAGTAACCGAACGAAGCCTTTACCGTATAAGGCGCAAAGTTCACCACGCCCGAACGACCGTACGATTTTTCTCCTGCAAAAATCTCCTTCTCGAAATATCCGTGGCGATACTGCTGTGTAGCTCCTACCGCCACGCCAACATCAAAGCGCCAACGAGAAGCGAGATACTTGAGCGACGCATTTGCCTCAACACCTCGCTCAACGAGCGCATAGTCATACGAAAACCTATCGCCTACGGCCACATTGCGGTCGGGATTACGCAAATCATTCTGCAAACGGTTTGAGAAAGTATCATCGTCCATCAAATAATAATCCATATCCAGCAGATGCGTTGCACCCAATAGGTCGGCCATCTGCTTGTAATTACGCGAAGAGTTATATCGACCACGCACGCCATATCCAACCGTTAGATTTTGTCCCAGCTCCGTCTGAAAATGTGCCACAGCCTCTGCACGAGCAATGCGCTCCACACGCTCATCCATAGCATATACAGCGCCATCGGCCGACATACGATTTTGGGCGTACAGCTCCGCCCAATCAATCTGCGTATAACGTTCTTCTCCACTGCGCCACCTATCCTCAACCTCTGCCGCCACATCTTTTGCAGAGAAGTAACTCGGCAGGTAACGATAATTATCAGGGCGCGGAGTCATTGCATCGTACCACCCGAGCGTAGAGTAGCTACGCAGACCATAATCACCTCCAACTGCGATATTCATCTGCGTATTATTACCAATCGGCATCGACAGTGAAGCCATAGCAAACGGCACAGACTCCTTGCGCACACGCGAATTTCGCACCTTACCCTGCTGGCGTCCCCACGAAGGATTGTATAGTTTATCTCCCGTAAGTGTAAAAGCCTCCTCGGTTGAGCCTGACCGCAAACCGCGCTCGCCATCACTCTCAAGTGCCACGAAAGATAACGTTGCACCCGAGTCATAACTCTTGGTTACGCGCAAAGCAACATCTATTGCATTGTTATATACACCCTTAACATATAGGTCATCGCCACCCTTCAGTGCCGCATACGCCGACATACTCCACCCACGGCGCATCATCCAATGGCGCGTTGCCCGAATGCCTCCGAGATAGCCCCTACCAGAGAAGAACACGCTCACATTTCTACCCTCAACTGGCACTCCATCCATCGTAGAAAATTCATCTTCGCCCGCCATACCCGAAAGATTTTCGCTACTATGAGCAAGACCTGCGTAAGAGCGTTCGCTCACGCCCAACCTACGCAGTAGTGATATATTTGAGTGGCGCAGAGCCACGCCATCCAACGTTGCCTCGCGCTCCGTAAAATAAAATCCGCGACGCGCATTCTCGGCAAATGAGAAGCGATATGCCGTAACCTCCTCATACAAATCCCTGTGAGAGTGCAGTGCGCGATAGAACAGCAACGTATCGGTAGTTATCGTTTCCATTTGCACCAGTTCATCGTCGATTTTGTATTGGCGATAGTCATCCACCTCCTGCGCCGAAGCACTCAGGAGAAAAAAGAGGGCATATATGAGAATCGTTATTTTTCGCATACCAACACAAATTTACGAAAAAGATTGTTTCCAATTGGAAAAACAGCTTAGATTTTGTAAATTTGCTAAAATTTGAAAACTATACGACTATGAATATACAAGATTTACAGCCCCGCCAAGTGTGGGAGCAATTTGAAGCTATAACACGTGTTCCCCGTCCCTCAAAAAAGGAGGAGCGCATAATTGAGTTTTTGATTGACTTCGCCAAGCAACACCAGCTGGAGTGGCAGCGCGACGATGTAGGTAATGTTGTAATCCGTAAGCCAGCTACAGCAGGCTATGAGGATCACGAAACGGTTATTCTCCAGTCGCATATGGATATGGTATGCGAGAAGAATTCCGATGTAGAGTTCGACTTCGACACGCAGCCTATCAACGCGGTGGTTGATGGCGAGTGGGTACGTGCCGAGGGCACAACGCTCGGTGCCGATTGCGGTATCGGTATGGCGGCGGCTATGGCTCTGCTACTTGATGAGGAGGCCGAGCACGGACCCATTGAGGCGCTCTTCACCGTTGATGAGGAGACTGGCCTTACAGGTGCATTCAACCTCGGCGAGGGTATGCTTACGGGCAAGTATCTCTTGAATCTCGACTCGGAGGACGAGGGTGAGATTTTTATCGGTTGTGCTGGTGGCGTTGATACTTTGGCAACTTTTACCGTTGAGTATGAGCCGACACCTGCTGATTACATATTCTACCGCTTAGATGTTGCCGATTTGGTTGGTGGTCACTCGGGTGATGATATAAATAAGGGCCGTGCAAACTCAAACAAAATTGCAGCACGTCTACTTCTTGAGGCGCAGAATGAGTACTCAGGTCGTATGAGTTATTTCGATGGTGGTAATCTTCGCAACGCCATTCCGCGCGAGGCATACGCTATCGTTGGCGTACCCGCTGATATGAAAGATAAGTTCGAAGCGCGCGCCAAACTATTTGCTGACGAAGTGAAGGAGGAGTTCCACTTCACCGAACCAGATATGCGTATTACATTAAGCCCCGTTCCCAATCCAGAGCAGATTCTTGACGCAAAATCTCAGAAAAGTCTTTTGGCTGCATTGGTAGGTGTTCCCAATGGTGTTTTGGAGATGTCGGCCGCAATTCCAGGCTTGGTCGAGACATCTACAAACCTCGCATCGGTAAAGTTCCCCTCAAAGGATAAGATTATTGTAACCACGTCGCAGCGTTCATCAGTTGAGAGCGCAAAGCTCTACGCCAAGCAGGCCGTAGAGTCGGTATTCCTTTTGGCGGGCGCCGATGTCCTTCATTCGGACGGCTACCCAGGCTGGGCACCCAACCCCGACTCATTGCTTTTGAAGCGTACGGTGGAGAGTTATGTGCGTCTCTTTGGCGTTGAGCCAAAGGTTAAGGCTGTACACGCTGGATTGGAGTGCGGATTGTTCCTCGAGAAGTACCCCCACTTGGAGATGGTATCGTTTGGCCCGACATTGCGCGGTGTTCACTCACCCGACGAGCGATTGGAGATTGCTACCGTAGATAAGTTCTGGCGACACCTTAAGGACGTGGTAAAAAATCTGTAACCAATGAAACGAATCCTCACAACCCTGCTACTATTGACCTGCTTATTGCCGCTATGGGCGCAAAAGCCTATGGCCGAGGTTGACCTTACGAAGATGACCTTCGTAAGACAATCTTTTGTGCGTAATTTCTACACCTCGCAAAAGGTGATGAGCCAAATAAATATGGAGGGTACAGACCTCTTCCTGCCCAACTCGGCAAACCTTATTGTGGAGGGTACACCCTCGCTCAAGCAGAGTGGTCGCACGCTGGGCATCTCTACCGAGCAGGGCTCTGCCTCAACAATTCGCGTTGGAGCATTTCACCCATATCTCTGTTACGAGGCCGAGTTTTCGGCACTTAGCGAGAACGAGGAGGCAGGAATAACATTCTATCCGAATGAGGGTGCAGGCAAAAGGATTCGTATAGTATATCGTAACGGCGAGATACAAACCATTGCAAGCGAAGAAGGCAAGGATAATATCTTGGCACAGAAGCAGATTGGCACAACGGAGAAAATTCACCTACGTGTTCAATATACGGGAGTTCGTTTCCACGTATTCAATCTACGCGAGAATGGCGATGCAGACCTATTATACAGCGTTGAGAATGATATGCGCGCAGTGGAGAGTTGCACAACGCACTCTTTCGGCATTTATGCCAACGGCAACATTACACTGCACAAAGCGCAGAGCGCTCTTACCTGCGGCACAGGACAGGCCGACCCCCAAATCATACAGACAACAGATGGTCAGCCGCTGATTCGTGACGGCCGCCTGTATATCTGCTTCACAACGCGTGGCTTTGAACGTATCTTCGACTCATATCAAGGTATCTACTCGCTCGATTTGGCATCGTACGAACTGCGCTTGGAGGGAGCTATGTTCTTCGGCAAGGGTGACGGCTTGATGTATGGTTTCCACGCAACAAAGGTTGTTTACAACCCCTCAACCGAGGAATTTTTGGTAATGACCACCACGCACGAGGATACCCACACATTGGCCTTTTGCTCAACAAAATCCGACCTACTGCACGGCCTGCACTTCTTGGAGTGTGAAGAGTTGGACTTTCCGCATAATTACACCCGAGGTCACGACTACAACACCGAGGACCCCGACTTCTTCTATGACAACGAGGCGGGCAAGTGGCGTTTGGCATACTGCGCACTGAAGGATAAATCCTACGTTACATACCTCTGCGAGAGCGACAAATGGAACGGTCCTTACACGCTCATTGCTGAGTCCGAGTACAACAACAATACGGGCATACGCATCACAACCGTAGGTGGCCGACGCTACGTCTTGAGCGGCGGCACTGGCACTACATTCTACATCTACGACTACCCCACACTGCGCTACGAGGGTACTTTCCGCCAGCAGTACGCCAACGGTGGCTTCCGCGGCTGGCCGACAATCGTGCCCATACCCTACGGCAACTACGAGCGTTATCTGTGGATAACATTCGACCGTGGCGCACAGACGGGAAAATATTCATACGGCACATTGTATTTCTATTTGGGTGACCAAATGTGGAGAAAGGAGTAACTATGGCAGAGAATTTAATCATAGCCGAAGGCGGCAAGGAGCAGAAATATGAACTACTCTACAAGCAGATAGAGGCGCTCGTTGCAGGCGAAAGCGACACCATAGCCAATATGGCCAATATAGCCGCAATGATTCACTACACGTTTGGATTTTGGTGGACAGGATTCTATCGCGCTCAGGGCGAGGAGTTGATTTTAGGCCCATTTCAAGGGCCTCTCGCGTGCAGTCGCATAAAGTTTGGTCGTGGAGTGTGTGGCACGGCGTGGAAGGAGCAGGCGACGCAGGTTGTTCCCGATGTGGAGCTTTTCCCAGGCCACATTGCGTGCAGTTCATTATCGCGCAGCGAAATAGTCGTTCCCGTATGGCGCGGAGAGGAGATTGTTGCCGTGTTGGATATCGACAGCGAGCATTTGGCGACGTTCGACGAGGTGGACAGAGTGTGGCTGGAGAGGATTGTTTCGCTATTATAAACATAGGTAGAAAAATTACATATAGCTTGAATCGCGCTTTTTTCAAATTATGTGTAATTTTTTTATTGAATAATTTGGTTTATATTATAAACTACTTTATATTTGCATTAACAAAAGAGCTTACGAGGCTCGCAGAACTAAATTCTCAACTATTACAATTATCTTACTTATGGAAAACAACAAACTTTCCGAGGCACAGAGCTTAGAGCTTATCACCTCAATGATTCAGGATTCACGCTCACGTTTGGCACGTAACTCAGGCACACCATTCCTTATTTGGGGCTACACCACCGTTGCCGTTTCGCTCTTTAACGCTTTGGCTCTATACTTAGGCTGGAGCTATGCGTGGGGTTGGTCGTGGTTTCTAATACCCATTATCGGATGGTTAGGAATGCTGCTTCTATTCAAGCAGGAGCCAAGTGCCCGCAACTACATCGACCGCATTGTCTCGATGATATGGGTTGTGATTGGCCTATCGTTTGCGTGGTTATTTGTCGGAGCAGTTGTCTTTGGTGGCTCAATTAGCTTCCTTACCGTAGTTGTAATGGGTATCGGAACTGTTTTGACGGGCTGCGTCATCAAACATCGTACTACGGCAATATGTGGCTGGGCGGCAATGTGTGCATCGCTGATCTTTCCGATTGTCTATTTTATAATGGCAAAGAGCGGTTCGGCTTCAGCTATATCAGAGAAATGGATTTGGGGTGAGTTGATTGTTTTTGCCTTAATTTTCCTCGTAATGATGGTTATCCCCGGCCATATTCTCAACCACAAGTATAATAAATAATCCGACAGCGTATGTTCAAAGAGTTAAATCCGTTATTACACTCGGAACTGCGCTTGGCTGTGATGTCGGTGTTGCTGAGTGTTGAGAGTGCCGATTTTGTCTATCTGCGAGAACAGACGGGAGCTACGGCGGGTAACCTGAGCGTACAGATTGACAAACTACAGCAGGCAGGATACATCACTGTCGAAAAGGGATTTCAAGGCAAGAAACCACGTACCACCTGCGCCATTACAGAGCAAGGAATCTCCGCATTTGAGGAGTATGTTGCGGCACTGAAGAGCTACATCTCAAAAGGTATATAAAAATTAAGGGAGCTACGTTAGCTCCCTTTTTCTTCACTACTTTATATCACCAACAGCCTTCTGATACTCCTGCCACAATGTTTCAATATCATACTGCTCGCCCAAAACGCTCTTTATAGCGCCATCGAACGACCAAGGCACAACGTCCAAAGTGCTGAGGTTGAACTTGCGCAAGAAGTCGGGATCGTAGTTATCGCGAATCCACACGAAGAAGTAACCTGCGTAGCGATAACCCTTTGTATAGTGGCCACCCTTGGGGCGATCCTTCTCGCCATAGAAACCACCATTTGCCACGCGAACGGCATCAGCCATACCCTCGATAAATGTCCAGAAAGTCTTGTTCGTAGAGTAAGTACCGATACCCTGCGGCTCAAGCTGATATGCGTGAGTAAGCTCGTGCAACAAAACACCTCGAGTCTCGAACATCACCTTATCATCACCCTGACCTTTGTATGATTTCTCTACGTGGCGTGAGCTGTAGAAGATGCGAATCTTACCGTTGCCGCCACCCTTTGCCGAGATACCCTCTCTATCCTCAAGCGTATAGTTGATTACATTTACGGGTGTAATTTTATCCTTGGGAGAAAAGTAGAGCGTAGCCAATACCTCGCGAGCACACGCCGAGATATACTCCTCTGGGTTAGGCACGAGGCGATTGTAAATCTGCGAGCCCTCAGTACCTGCCGCCTTATCCTCAAAACGAATTTCGCCGACGTCGTACTTCTTCCACTTCTTAATCTTCAGAGGCTTCACCTCACCCTTTGTCTGCGCAAAAGCAGGGCTTGCAGCCATAAAGATTGCTCCCACACTCATCAACGCAATAATCAATAGACTTAATCTCTTCATAATATTAAAAATTATTTGTGTCTTAATGCCAATTCTCGCTCCATATCCTCTATCGAGCAACCCATCTGCTCCATCAATACCAACAGATGGTAAATCATATCCGAGGCCTCGTAGATAAATCGGTCACGGTTACCATCCACAGCCTCAACGACACTCTCAACGGCCTCCTCGCCCACCTTCTGCGCAATCTTCTTCACGCCCTTAATAAAGAGTTTCGTGGTATATGAGCCCTCGGGCATATCACGGTGGCGTTGCTGAACAACACTCTGCAAATGGCGAATAAAGCCCTCGCTCTCGGGTGTATCAAAACAACTTATTGTACCACGATGGCAAGTAGGACCAATAGGCTCTGCCTTGATTAATAACGTGTCGCTATCGCAGTCGGCATACATATCCTTTACGAGTAGGAAGTGCCCGCTCGTCTCGCCCTTTGTCCACAGAGTATTTCGTGTGCGAGAGAAGAATGTCACACGTCCCTCGCTTGCAGTCTTATCAAAAGCCTCGCGATTCATATAGCCGAGCATCAGCACCTTGAGCGTCGTAGCATCCTGAACGATGACGGGCAAAAGTCCATCGGCACACTTTTCGAGGTTAAAATCATCGAAGGTCATAATCTTACATCTATGTTTAATTGTTTTAACTCCTTTTTCAAATTCTCAACCGTAATCTCTCCAAAGTGGAAGATACTTGCTGCCAAAGCCGCATCGGCACGTCCTTTGGTCAGCACATCGGCAATATCCTGCACAGAGCCAGCGCCTCCCGAAGCGATAATCGGAATCGAAATCTCCTCGGCCAAGCGGGCAAATGTATCACACGGATAACCAGAACGTGTACCATCGTGATTCATCGAGGTGAAAAGAATCTCGCCCGCACCTCGCTCCTGCGCCTCGCGTGCCCACGAGAAGAGCTCCTTATCACAAGGACGACTACCGCCGTGTGTCGTAGCACGCCAAATGCCATCCTCCATCTGTCGGGCATCAATAGCCACAACGACAAACTGACTTCCATAACGCGACGCAATCGAATCTATAAGCGATGGATTTGCGATAGCGGCCGAGTTTATCGAAATCTTATCCGCACCCGCATCGAGCAATCGTGAAGCATCATCCAACGACGATATGCCACCACCTACGGTAAAAGGAATATTTATACCATCGGCAATACGTTCCACCAAACGTGTAAAGGTATTACGACCCTCGCGCGTAGCACTGATATCAAGATATACCAACTCGTCAGCACCCCCGCAAGCATAAAACTGTCCCAACTCCACAGCATCGCCCACATCGCGCAGGTCAAGAAAATTCACACCCTTGACGGTGCGTCCCTCCTTCACATCAAGACAAGGAATTATGCGTTTAGCAACCATTGCTCTATATCTTTTAATGTTATACGATTCTCATATATGGCCTTGCCGATAATTACCTTTCGCAGATTCTTCTCATTCAGACGCTCGATGTCAGCCATAGAGCCAATACCTCCCGAAACGGTGAAATCGACACTCGGATAACGGCTCTGCAACTCTACATACATTTCGTCCGAGGGGCCCTGCAACATACCATCCTTGGTAATATCTGTGCAGATTACCTGACCTAGCCCCATAGGTAGAAAACCATCTATCAACTCCTCAATCGTCACGGCCAAATCCTCCTGCCAGCCATTCACCGACACCTTGCCGTTACGTACATCAGCTCCCAAAACCACTCTTTGGCCACCAAACTTGGCTAACCATTCGGCAAAAAGCAGAGGTTGCTGTGCAGCCACGCTACCCACGATAGCATACGTTGCGCCATAATCAAACAATGCGCGTAGCGACTCCTCGCTCTTTATGCCACCGCCCCACTCAATCTCTACACCCGAACCAACAACCATACGCTCAAGCGTGCGAAGATTTTTCGGTGCCGATGATTTTGCACCATCCAAATCGACTACGTGAATACGCTTCACGCCACAATCGGCATATCGTTTGGCCATATCAACGGGCGAAGCGTCATACACCTTACGACGGTCATAGTCGCCCTGCGACAGACGCACGCAACGCCCCTCGATAATATCAATGGCGGGAATTATCTCTATATTACTCATAACTTCAAAAAGTTTGCGATTATACGCTCGCCCACATCACCACTCTTCTCGGGGTGGAACTGCGTACCGTAGAAGTTTTCGTACTTCAACGCCGCGCTGAACATTTTGCCGTGCGTTGCAGTAGCAATCGTATCGGGACATAGCTCGGGGTAATAGGAGTGTACAAAATATACATAACTACCGCCATCCAAACCCTTAAACAATTTCGATTCGAGGTTACCAATCTGATTCCAGCCCATATGCGGCACCTTCAAGTCGGGCGCAGGCGTAAATCGTTTAACGTGCGAATCAAAAATATTAAGGCACTCCACATCGCCCTCCTCACTGTGGCGGCACATTACCTGCATACCCACGCATATACCCAACACAGGACGGCGTAACGAACGAATAACCTCAACCAATCCCGCCTCACGCAAGTTGTGCATAGCTTCGGCAGCATTACCTACGCCGGGCAACAACACTCTATCGGCCGCACGGATAATATCAGGATCAGCCGTAACACAAAACTCGGCACCCAAGCGCTTAAGCGCGTTCTCCACCGAGCGGAGGTTACCCATTTTATAGTCAATAATCGCTATCATAATAGACCTTTGCTTGACGGTAAATCATACTTAAACACATCGCGGCGGATAGCCATCTTCAGTGCGCGGGCAAAAGCCTTGAAAACACCCTCAATCAGGTGGTGATTATTCTCACCTTTGGCCTCGATATGCAGATTGCAACGCATCGCCACGCACAACGACTTGAAGAAGTGCTTGAACATCTCGGTAGGCACATCACCCACTCTCTCGCGTGTAAAAGGCACATCCCACACAAAATCAGCACGACCACCAAAGTCAATCAACACCATAGCCTTGCACTCGTCCATCGGCAGCACAAAACCATAACGGTCAATACCGCGTTTCGAGCCGAGAGCCTGCAAAATAGCCTCGCCCAATGCGATAGCCACATCCTCCATCGTATGGTGCTCGTCAACCTCCAAATCGCCCTTGCAGATAGCTGTAAATGACACACCTGCGTGGTGCGGAATCTGCCACAACATATGGTCGAAGAACTTTAGGCCCGTATCCACCTGCGACTCGCCAGCACCATCCAAATCCACTTCGATGCGGATATCCGTTTCCGATGTTTTACGCACCACCTCCGCACGACGCTCCGTACGACGTAGGAACTCCGCAATCTCATTCCAGCGGTTAGTCACAAGCACGCACGTCGAAGCATACGCTTTATCTTTAAGCATTGCCGCACCCAACGTAGGCGGCTGCAACAAAATAGCTTTCGCACCAAGATTGTGAGCCAACTCCACATCCGTAAGGCGGTCACCAATAACATAGCTTGCAGCCAAATCATAATCGCCCGTCATATACTCACCAAACATTCCCGTACCAGGCTTGCGAGTAGGCATATTATCTTGCGGGAAGGTGGGGTCCACTAACTGATTATCAAAGAAAACACCCTCACCTGCCAACGTGCGCATCATCTTGATATGCGCAGGCCAGAAGGTCTCCTCGGGGAATGTATTTGAGCCCAAGCCATCTTGATTCGAGGCCAGCACAAGCTCATAGTCGAGCTGCGCCAATGAACTCAAACCCGAAATAGCACCCGGAATAAACTCCAACTTCTCCAATGAATCCACCTGATAATCCTCGGGTGGCTCGGCCAAAATGGTTCCGTCACGGTCAACGAATAGTACTTTCTTCATATCTCTTTAGTGATTTTATCAATTTATCATTCTCCTCGGGCAAGCCTACGGTCATACGCAGACACCCCTCACATCCCTTCACGCGGTTACGGTTGCGCACGATAATTCCATCGGCAATCAAAAAGTCATACACCGCATCGGCATCATCGACCTTCACCAACAGAAAATTCGCATCGCTGGGATATACCCTTTGCACCATCGACATACCCTCCAACGCCTCGACAAGCACTGCGCGCTGCGCCTTAATCTCCACAACCTCCGCATCTATACCTTTGGTGAGTAGGCCGCTAACGATACTCATCGTCGCAACGTTGATATTGTAGGGGTATTTCACCTGCGACATAAGTTCAATTACGCGGCTATCAGCCAACGCCAAACCCACGCGCAGGCCCGCCATAGCCCACGCCTTGGACATAGTCTGCAAAACGATAAGATTCGGGCGCAGTGCTATCTCGCTTTTAAGACTCTCCGCCTCGGCAAAGTCTATATAGGCCTCATCTACTACGACCATACCCCCGAACTCATCCACCAAGCGTAGCATATCCTCGCGCGGAAACGAATTACCCGTAGGGTTATTTGGCGAGCAGAGGAACAACGCTTTTGTATTCTTATCAGTAGCTGCAAGTATCTCTTCAACGGGCAACGAATACTCCTCACCAAGCTGCACCTCACGAAGCTCCACATCGTTTATCGCTGCGGCAACCTTATACATTCCGTAGCTCGGCGCGATAGCCACCACATTATCCACGCGCGGCTCGCAGAATACACGAAAAATAAGGTCAATAGCCTCGTCACTACCATTACCGATAAAAATATTCTCTGCCGCCACACCCTTGATAGCCGCAACCTGCGCTTTCAGCGCCTTTTGGTGCGGATCGGGATAACGGTTATAGCCATTCTCATAGGGGCTCTCGTTTGCATCGAGGAAGATACCTAACTCCCCTTTATACTCGTCGCGCGCTGTAGAATAGGGCGTAAGTGCCGCAATACAACTACGCACCAGCGAATTTATATCCTTTTTCATAACCTAACATTTTTCAATTCTAACCTTCACAGCATTAGCGTGCGCCTCCAAGCCCTCGGCCTCGGCCATTGCTACGATAGTCTGCGCCAACGACTCTATTCCATCGCGCGAAAGCTCTTGAATAGTAATCTTACGCATAAAACTATCGATGTTCACACCACTGCACGAGTGCGCCCAGCCCGACGTGGGGAGCGTATGATTTGTACCCGAAGCGTAGTCGCCAGCACTCTCGGGCGAGTAGTTTCCAATAAAAATACTTCCTGCTGCTGTAATCTTCTCGGCAACGTCCCACGCATCGGCCATCGAAATAATCAAATGCTCGGCAGCATACTCATTGGCAAAGTCAATCATCTGCTCACGGCTATCGAAGACCACCGCACGGCTATTCTTCAGCGACTCCTCAACAAAGTCGGCGCGCGAGAGCATAGCTTTCTGTCGCTCCACCTCTGCCGACACAGCCTCGGCAAACGCCACGCTGTCGCATACTACCATCGCCTGACTATCGCGTCCGTGCTCGGCCTGCGACAACAAATCTGCCGCAACAAATGCCGCATCGGCCGTCTTGTCGGCCATAACCATCACCTCGGATGGTCCTGCAGGCATATCAATGGCGGTATTTCTTCCTGCCACCAACTGCTTGGCAAGCATTACATATCTATTTCCCGGGCCAAAAATCTTATACACCTTGGGGACTGACTCTGTACCGTATGCCATAGCCGCCACAGCCTGCGCTCCGCCAGCCTTAAAGACCTTTGTCACGCCACAACGACGTGCCGCATACAGCACCTCGGCCGCAACTCGTCCCTGTTTATCGGTCGGCGTACACAAAACTATCTCCTTACAACCTGCAATCTTGGCAGGCAGAGCCAACATCAACACCGTAGAGAACAATGGCGCTGTACCTCCAGGGATATACAATCCCACGCGAGTAATAGCCACGGGGCGTTGCACACACACCACACCCGGCTGTGTTTCAACTCGAATCTCCGAGGGGAGCTGTGCACGATGGAAAGATTCGATATTGGCCACAGCCACCTCAATTGCCGCCTTAACATCTTCGCTTACCCTCTGCTCCGCATCCGCGAACTCCTGTTCAGATACGGCCAACGACGCCAACTTTACACCATCTATCTGCTCGGCCAACTCATACAGAGCCTTATCACCCTCCTTGGCCACACGCTCCACGATAGCCTCCACACGCTCGGCGATGAGCGAATTATCCTGCTCGGCACGACGGCATAACTCCGACCACTGTTGTGGCGCGGGATTTTGAAAAATATTCATACTCTACGGAATTATCTTATCCAACGTAAGCACCAAGATTCCCTCAGCACCAATAGCTTTCAGCTGGCGCACCTTATCCCACAAATCGGACGCATCAACCACCGAGTGCAGTGAGCACCACCCCTCCGCAGCCAACGGCATCACGGTCGGGCTACGCATAGCGGGTAGAATCTTCACCGCCTCCTCCAACGATGCGGTAGGGATATTCATCAGCAGATACTTCTTGCCACGGCTCACGCGCTCCGACTCAATGCGGAACAGCAACTCGTCGAGCAACTCCTTATCCTCGGCCGAGGGATTTTTATTGGCAATCAACACCGCCTCCGACTCAAAGACGCGCTCAACCTCCTTCAATCCGTTTGTTACGAGCGTACCGCCCGATGAAACGATATCGAAAATTGCATCAGCAATACCCGCCGCAGGAGCAATCTCCACAGAACCTGTGATAACCTCCATCTCTGCCTCAACGCCCTGCTCGCGCAAGAACTTGCCGAGGATAGCGGGATATGATGTAGCGATACGCTTACCCTGAAAATACTCCACGCCCTGATACTCGTCTGCCTTCGGAATAGCCAACGAGATGCGGCAGCCGCCAAAGCCTAACTTTGTCACAACATCTACGTCGCAACCGCGCTCGGCAACTTCGTTCAGGCCTACGATACCCAACGCCGCCGTGCCATTGGCCACCACCTGCGGGATATCATCATCGCGCAGATACAACACCTCGATAGGGAAGTTTGCCGCCTTTGATAAAAATTTTCGCTTGGCTGCATCAACATCAATGCCCAATTCGTGCAGTAGTTCGATGCTCTGCTCGTTCAGGCGTCCTTTGGTTTGAATAGCAATTCGTAGCATAGTATATTACTTTTCTTTTATTCATTTAACAAAAAAAGGCCTACCCAATAGGTAAGCCCATATATCAACACCTTTCCATACACACGACCTACCTTATCTCTCGCAAGATATGATGATGAAGGTGGATGGTAAATGTATTTTTCATCTTAGGTTTTATACTTGGTTTATGCAAATATAAAATTTTTATTCGGCATATGCAATACGCTATGCAAAAAATATGAATAAATTCTTAAAAATTTGCAATAAATACACTATTTCTTGCGACCGCCACCAATTGCTACGCCTAAGGTCAGATTCAAAGTATTCTTCGCATTGGGGCCAGCCATATATGCCATAGTCAGACGCATATGGTTAAAGAACTCCATACCCACGCGAGGCATAACGCATAATTTTGTCGTATCGACATTATAAAAAGTAGCACCAACTCCCACGCCAGCAAAATAAGACACCCTCTTGCCTCTGCGGAAATTATAATCTGCCACAGCCAAAAAGGAGAGATTATTCTCCCAACTACCATTGCATAATTCGCAATCACCGCCACGAATATCTACTACGCTCATAATGCCCACATCCATAGGGACATTGCGCAAATTATATCGTAGCTCCACGCTTGACAGCAGGCCAATCTCGCCCGCTGTAGATTCGTAGAAACTATCTTCAAAGAACGATGCTCCCAAACTAATACTACCCTCCACGCGTCGCACCTCAACCTGCTGCGCAAAACTACACATCGGAAGAAGAGCAAATAATACAAATAGTAACCTTTTCATAGCCTTATTTTTAAATTAAAAATAATATCTGCACAGCCTCTTTCGGCTTTTCCCAAAGATATGAAAAAATATACATATTACGTAATATATAGCGGCAAATATTCCCACGCATATAAAAAAACTGCCCCGATGAATCGAGGCAGTTACTATTCAAAAAAACATCTCTACGACAGTGGTGCTTCGCCCTGTACATCAAGATTTACCTTTACGTACTTGTATCCCATACGGCGCAACTCAAGCGATACGCCCAAGCGGAAGAATACCTTTACAACGCGCGCGAAGAGATGGAATGCCATAACGCTCTGCGGCTCGATACCCTCCTTGCGAATCATTGTCTGCGCAGTGTTGGCAGCCTTACGAATTGTAGATTCCAACTTCTGATTCTCCTCACTATCGAGCTTCAAGCCCACGAGGCATTCGATAACATACTCATCCAAGCAGTCAAAACCGCGGGGCTTAGCCAAAAGCGTGTACCAATCCTCCACGTCCTTATACTCACCCCACGACTTATCCCACAGCACAGCCGAGCCCATACCTACATAGCAAGCCCAAGCGATAGCCGCCGAAGGATACTCGGCAATCTGTGGCACTGCGGCAACCATATACTCGGGAGCAGACGTACGCCACTTCTCCTCCAACTCCTCAACCTCAAGAATCTTACCATCCAAAAGCTGGTCGGCAGTACACTGGTCAACGAGCGTCTTCTCCAACTTCTCGGCAAACGAGGCCAAGAACTCTCTATCCTTATCTTCCATATTAGAATGTTCCTAACTTAAATACAATTTTCTGACAATACATCTCACCTGCGGGCAACACTACCGACGGGAACGAAGGCTCGTTTACGGCATTGGGGAAGTTCTGGCACTCGATAGCCACGCCAGCATAATCTTTATAGCGGCCACCCGACTTTGTTATGGGGCAACCACCCTCCAGCCAGTTACCTGTATAGAGCATAGCACCAGCCTGCGATGAGAGAATCTCCACCTTACGGCCCGTAGCCTCGCAACGCAACTCGCCAACCTCCGCCAAGATATTTGGCTTCCAGCCATCAAGCACGAAGAAGTGGTCGTAGCCCTTAAAGTTCTTCATATAGTTGAACTCAGACAAGAGGTCCGCGCCAAACTTACGCCACTGGGTAAAATCCTGCGGTGTACCCTTCACATCGAGATATTTGCCCGTAGGAATCTGCGTAGAGTCCATCTCCAGCACATTCGAGCAGTTCAGACGCAACTCGTGGTCGAGAATATCCTTACCGCTATCCTCGCCCGCGAGGTTCCAATATGTGTGGTTTGTGAGGTTTACAACCGTAGTCTTGTCGCTCTTTGCCGCGAAGGTAATCTCCAGGTCGTTATCCTCGCCAAAGTAATAACCTACCTCAACATACAACTCGCCGGGATAGTTCTGCTCGCCATCAGGCGACACGCGTGAGAACACCACGCGGTTAGTCTCCACACGGCTCTCCCACAACTGATTAGCAAAGCCCTTTGAGCCGCCGTGCAGGTGGTTAGGGCCATTATTGATTTCGAGCGTGTACTCTACGCCCTCGATAGTCATCTTACCCTTTGCAATACGGTTAGCCACACGACCTACGCTCTTACCGCTGGCAGCGCCATCGCCGAAGTAGCTCATAGGGTCCTTGTAACCCAATACAATATCGTCGAACTTACCTTCGCGGTCGGGAGCCTTCACTGACACAATCGCCGCACCGATGTTACATACCTGCACCTCGCAACCATTGTCGTTGCGGAGTGTATAGATAACGATTGCCTCGCCCTCGGGCGTAGCACCCCAAATATGTTGCAAAATCTCCATTACTCTGCCGCTTTAAGGTTTTCCAATAGATAGTCAATACGCTTCAGGCACTCCTCCTTACCGATAAATGCCGTTACGTCGTACATACCCGGGCCCTTACCTGCGCCAACCAATGCCAAACGCAGTGTGTTCATAATTTGGCCCATACCGTAACCCTTCTCCTGAATCCAAGCACCCACGACAGCCTCGGTATTCTCCAACGAGAAGTCCTCGATTCCAGCCAGCACCTCGCGCACCTCCTTCAGGCGTGCGGGGTTCTCGCCCTTCCAATACTTCTTGGTCTGCTTCTCCTCGTAAGATGTAGGAGCAACAAAGAAGTATGAAGTCAAATCCCACAAGTCGGTAATGAACGATGCGCGCTCCTTCATAATGCCTGCAGCCTTGCCTGCCAACTCGTCGGTAGTCTCCACGCCATTTGCCTTCAAGATAGGCTGGAACAACTCTGCCAACTCCTCGTTGGTCTTGGTGTGCATATACTGCGCATTAAACCACTTTGCCTTATCGGGCTGGAAACGTGCGCCCGCCTTTGATACGCGGTCCAATGAGAACGCATCGATAAGCTCCTGCATAGAGAAAATCTCCTGCTCGGTACCGGGATTCCAACCAAGCAAAGCCAACATATTCACAAATGCCTCGGCGAAGTAGCCATCCTCCTTATAACCGCGAGCCGTCTCGCCCGTAGGCGATGTCCAGAACAAGGGGAATACGGGGAATCCCATCTTGTCGCCATCGCGCTTCGAGAGCTTACCACCGCCCGTAGGCTTCAACAGCAGGGGCAGGTGAGCAAACTGGGGCTGCGACTCAGTCCAGCCGAAAGCCTTATACAAAAGATAGTGCAAAGGCAACGAAGGCAACCACTCCTCACCTCGAATAACATGCGAAATCTCCATCAAGTGGTCGTCAACGATATTTGCGAGGTGATATGTAGGTAGCTGGTCTGCACTCTTATAGAGCACCTTATCGTCCAATGTAGAGGTATTCACTTTCACGTGGCCACGAATCAAATCGTCCATCTCGACAATCTCATTCTCGGGCATCTTGAAACGCACAACCCAGATATCGCCACGCGCGATACGCTCCTCAACCTCCTCCTTTGAGAGCGAGAGCGATGTGGGCAACTTCTCACGAACGGTATAGTTATAGGCGAAAGTCTGACCTGCAGCCTCGGCCTCCTTGCGCAAGGCGTCCAACTCCTCCGATGTATCGAAAGCGTAGTACGCCCAGCCAGCCTCAACGAGCTGCTTTGCATACTTCAGATAAATCTCCTTGCGCTCGCTCTGGCGATAGGGAGCGTGAGGGCCGCCAACGCCGACACCCTCGTCAATCTCAATGCCGCACCACTTGAGCGACTCGATGATATACTCCTCCGCTCCGGGAACGAAGCGCTGCGAGTCGGTATCCTCGATACGAAGAATCATCTTACCGCCGTGACGGCGAGCAAACAAATAGTTGTAAAGTGCAGTACGCACACCACCCATATGCAGGGGACCCGTAGGACTCGGGGCAAAACGCACACGAACTTCTCTTGACATAATTTTATATTTTTTTGTTTCTTATTTATTTTTCTTCTCTTTCATCTTCAACCAAACGGCAAACACATATGCCGCAACCAAGTAGAACGCAGAATAAACCATCACACCTCGGCTGAATCCGTGAGTCTCTGGCCACTCAATCTGCAACCAAGTATTGACACTCACCGCACCAAAAACCGCCACTAAAAAGAACAGAGCCAAAGCTATCGGATTGTTCTTCTTGTTGCGCTCAATAATAGGCATAGGACCCAAAAACAACACGAGCCACAAAGTGATACTCCACACCCACATCGCCCAATATACGATATTAGGGAAATAGACTGTAGCAACAGTCATCGCAACAGCCACAACAGCCAAGGCGCCCGCCGAAATCTGAATCTTACGCCAAATCTCCATCGTGTTTAAATTTTCGTGGTTTTATTTTTT
Source organism: Alistipes sp. (assembly GCA_045646685.1). Lineage (GTDB taxonomy): Bacteria > Bacteroidota > Bacteroidia > Bacteroidales > Rikenellaceae > Alistipes. The sequence continues at coordinate 25,449 of JAZRLD010000067.1, forward strand.
GTTATACTCCGTTATTAAAATTTGTTTTGCGGAGGTGTTTTATCTTCCACCCTTTAATGATTGTATTGTGAGATTATTTTAGGCTTGCGGTGTTCCCGAAAGCGGAGTTTACAAAACGTAAATGAGCATTTCGAAAACGAGCGTAACACAGAAATAATCCACCCAACGATTGTTAAACGTTGAAGAGGAAGTGCATAATATCACCATCCTGCACGATATACTCCTTACCCTCGATGCCAATCTTACCTACATCGCGGCAAGCCTTTTCCGAACCAAGCACAACATAGTCGTCATACTTGATAACCTCGGCACGGATAAAACCACGCTCGAAGTCGGTGTGGATAATACCCGCAGACTGGGGAGCCTTCATACCCTTAACGAAAGTCCACGCGCGACTCTCGTCAGCACCTGTTGTGAAGAATGTCTGAAGGTTAAGCAACTTGTAAGCCGCCTTGATAAGGCGAGCCACACCCGACTCCTCGAGACCCATATCCTGCAAGAACATCTGACGCTCCTCGAAATCCTCCAACTCGGCGATATCAGCCTCGGTAGCAGCCGCCACGATAAGCATCTCGGCATTCTCGTCAGCGATAGCCGCCTTTACAGCCTCGGTGTGAACATTACCTGTTACGGCAGAGGCCTCATCTACGTTACATACGTAGAGTACGGGCTTATCGGTCAAAAGATTAAGGTCGGCAACGAGCTTGCGCTCCTCCTTATCGGTCTCAACGGTACGTGCCGAGCGACCTTGCTCCAACGCCTCCTTGAACTGCACGAGCAAATCATAACGACGCTTTGCGTTCTTATCGCCCGCAACCGCCTGCTTCTGGCACTTGCCAATGTTATTCTCTACTGTTTCCAAATCCTTGAGCTGCAACTCGGTATCGATAATACCCTTGTCGCGCACAGGATCAACCGAGCCATCTACGTGAGTAATATTACCATTCTCAAAGCAACGCAAAACGTGGATAATGGCATTTGTGTTACGAATATTTCCAAGGAACTTATTTCCAAGGCCCTCGCCCTTCGATGCACCCTTTACCAAACCAGCAATATCTACAATCTCGATTGTTGTAGGAACAACCTTCTTGGGGTTATCTATCTCGGCTAACTTAATCAGACGCTCATCGGGTACGGTGATAACGCCCACATTGGGTTCGATTGTACAGAAAGGGAAATTTGCAGCCTGCGCCTTTGCGTTGGACAGGCAGTTGAAAAGTGTCGACTTACCCACATTAGGCAGACCGACAATACCGCATTGTAAAGCCATTTATTATCTGTTTTTATTTATATACCTTAATAATTTGACAAAAGTACTAATTTTTAGGCAGACGAGCCATATTTTTCGTTAGAAAAATTTGTTTTACGAGTAATTTAATATGACTTTGGAATTACAAAATTTATCGACATCCTATCTGCAATATGATTTCCTTAACTTGGTTACATACATCGCTTATAATATATTGAGTTTGTAGCGCAAGAAATGGCCGATAGAATTTGCAAAAACGCATTGAAATGCATATATTTGCACCTAATTCGGCTTTTTGAAGTCGCTATTTAAATTAGGAATTAGGAATTTAGGTTATAACGATTATGCTCAGCAGAAAAGTAGCTACTCAACTCAAGGAGATTGAGACTCCATTCTACCTCTACGACATCAAGCTTCTGCGCCAGACGCTGGAGAGCGTGGTGTATGAGTCAAACAAGTACAATTATAAAGTTCACTACGCCATCAAGGCCAACAACGACGACTACCTACTCTCAATCATTAAGGAGTATGGTATCGGTATCGACTGTGCCAGCGGCAACGAGGTGCGTAAGGCCATTGAGTCGGGCTTCGACCCCAAGACTGTAGTATATGCAGGTGTAGGCAAGCGCGACAAGGAGATTCGTTATGCCATCGAGCAGGATATTTTGGCTATCAACTGCGAGTCTATCGAGGAGTTGCAGGTTGTAAACCAGATTGCTGGCGAGTTGGGCAAGAAGGCAGATATCGGTCTTCGTGTAAACCCCGACATCGACCCCAAGACCAATCGTTGCATCGACACAGGTCAGGCCGACAGTAAGTTCGGCATCGCATACGAGGAGATTTTGGAGAACGCGGAGCTTATCAAGTCGCTGGAGAATATCAACATTATCGGTATTCACATCCACATCGGTTCGCAGATTCGCGAGTTGCACGTATTTGAGAATATGTGTAACAAGGCTAACGCCATCGTTGAGAAGCTAGAATCACTCGGATTCTCATTCCGTATGGTTGATGTTGGTGGCGGTTTGGGCATCAACTACGACGTTCCCGAAAACGAGCCTATCCCCAACTTTGCATCGCTCTTCTCAATCGTTCACGAGTATCTGAACGTAGAGGGCAAGGAGGTACACTTCGAGTTTGGTCGCTCTATCGTCGGCGAGTGCGGCGAGTTGATTACCAGCGTGTTGTACAACAAAACAACCGCTACGGGCCGTCGTCTTCTCATCATCGATGCAAGTATGACCGAGCTTATCCGCCCGATGCTCTACGGCTCATATCACAACATCGAGAATATCACATCGCAGGAGGAGAGTTTCAAGAAGTACACCGTTGTAGGTACCGCCTGCGAGTCAACAGATGTTTTCGATGAGAATATCAGCCTTCGCAAGAGTAAGCGCGGCGATTTGCTGACCATTAAGTCGGCAGGTGCTTATGGCCGTTCGATGGCTTCGGAGTACAATATGCACGAATTGCCAAAAGCTGTTTACAGCGACCAGTTAACAAAATAGAGATTAAAAATCACTACGATAAGTGGGGTGTCCGATAATTTTGGACGCCCCATTTTTTTTATTTCAGGCACTCCAAGCGCTAAAAGAGCCTCAGTTTGACGATTTCTCTTTTTTATTTAAGGTATTTTATCTATCTTTGAGAAATATTTGCGCAAAAATATGAATATCAAACTAATCAAATCAGAGATTGAGAAACTCTCGCTTATGCTTTCAGCGTGGGAGCAGGGCGAGCAGGTATCAGCCATCGAGCGCGACATCGTGCTTGACAAACTGAAGAAGATATACGACGCGGTGCGTTTCGACACTGCCATTGAGGAGGATACTCCTATTGAGCCTACCGAGCCCATTGCTCCTGTGCCCGCAGTGGAGGAGAATGACGAGGAGAGCGACGAAAAAGAGGTGGAGGTTGAGTTGATCTTCGCCGATGACGAGTTCCCCGAAGAGGACCTTGTTGACGAAGAGGAGATTGAGGAAGTGGAGCAACTCTCTGCCACCGATATTATCGCTGCAACGGTAGCCAATGCTCTTGCAGGTGCAACTATTGCCGAAACATTAATGGAGCCTACACCCGAGGAACCTAGCGTGCCCGAAGTGATTGTAGTAGAGCCCGCAAAGGAGGAGGATACGGCTATTATTGAGTCTGCAGAGGAGGAAACTATCATTGTTGAGCCTGCGCCTATTGAGGTGGGGTTACCTCACGAGGAGATTCCTGTCGTGGCTCCCGAACCTGAGCCTGAGTCCGAACCAGAACCCGTTCCCGAAGAGAAGCCAATCGAGAAGCCTGCGGAGAAACCTATTGAAACGCCTATTGAGGAGAAGCCTGCGGAGAAGCCCGCAAAGAAGGCTGCACGCGAGATGAATAGTCTGTTTAATATGGACGAGGTGCGCCGTCAGCCCCGCTCGAAGCATCAGCGTATGATGTCGATATACAACAGCGAGCCCAAGCAGGAGAAGGTGGTGGATATCTCAAAGATTTTCAACCTTGACATTGACGAGCCCGCAGAGGTCGTACCAGCAGAGGTTGCACCCGTAGAGGTAAAACCTGCGGCAAAACCTACCGCAGAGCCTGTTACAAAGCCCAAGCCCGTAGAGGTTCCCGTAGCGAAACCCATCGTGGAGGAGAAGCCCCAGACATTGGCTGATGCAATCCCCGCAACACAAACGTTAGCCGACGTCATCACCGCGCCTACCGCATTGGCCGAGGAGATAAACAACGCCCGCGTACATTCTTTGCGCGACGGCATAGGTTTGAATGATAAGTTCCTTATGATTCGCGACCTATTCGATGGCGATGGCGAGGCATATGATGAGGCTATCAACGCGTTGGACGCGATGGAGACCTTTGATGACTGTATGATTCACATCATCGAGAACTACGCGTGGAATCCCGACAGCGAGGGCTCAAAATTCATAATGCAACTTTTGGAGCGCAAACTCTCATAGTATGTCTAAACTTTACATTATCCCAACCCCCATCGGCAACTTGGATGATATCACACTTCGAGCCATCAAGACACTCGAAGCGGCCGATTATATCCTTGCCGAGGATACTCGCACAACATCATTCCTGCTCAAGCACTTGGGCATAGAGAAGAAACTATACTCTCACCATAAGTTCAACGAGCACGCTACGGCGGCATCCGTAGCCGAGGCTATTGGCGAGGGCCGTACCGTGGCACTTGTATCTGACGCTGGTACGCCCGGCATTTCGGATCCGGGATTTTTGTTGGTGCGTACTTGTGTGGAGGCTGGTATTGAGGTGGAGACCCTACCCGGAGCTACAGCCCTAATTCCCGCCTTGGTGCAGAGCGGATTCCCCTGCGACAGATTCTGCTTTGAGGGATTTCTTCCACAGAAGAAGGGACGCACAAAGCGCCTGCAGGAGCTTGCCGAGGAGCAGCGCTCGATTATATTCTACGAATCGCCATTTCGCGTAGTGAAGTGTCTGGAGCAGTTGGCCGAAGTGTTTGGTGCCGAGCGCAAGGTCTCCGTTTCGCGCGAGCTGACAAAGAAGTTTGAGCAGACCGTACGTGGAACTACTGCCGAGGTATTGGAGCACTTCCGCACACACGAACCCAAGGGTGAGTTTGTAATCGTAGTGGCGGGTTGCCCCAAGCCCGAAAAGGAGTCGAAGCGCAACCGCTACCGCAAAGAGGAGGACGAAGAGTAATATTCAAGCACAATGGCTAATAAAAACGGACTTAACATAACACAAAAAATATCTCTCGAATTGTTGTGGATATTGTGTCGTGGGTTTGCCCTGCTACCCCACTGCATACGCCACTACTTTTTTGGTACGCTATGCTTCCTGCTCCTCTGCGATGTTATCCACTACCGACGCAAGGTCATAATGGACAACCTCCGCCGTTCGTTCCCCGATAAGAGCGAAAAGGAGTTGCAGAAGATATGCCGAGGCACATATAAAAATCTTGCCGAGCAGATTATCAACACCATAAGTCAGGCGGGTGTGAGTGACAGAACTCTGATGCACCGTATGAAGGTAAACGATGCCGATAAGATTCAGAAGGAGATTGGCGACCGCAGTGCGATTATGCTTACAGCGCATTTTGGACCGTGGGAGGCTGGTAGCACGGTAAGTCTTGTCGTTCCCGACCAGACATTTGTTGCAGTGTATCACAAACTTACAAATCCCGTCATTGACGAATTGATGAAGCGTATCCGCCAGCACACCAACGTTGAGCTTGTAGATATGAAGCATACAATGCGCCACTTCATTGACAATCGAGCGAAGCGTCCTATGGCTATGGGACTTATTGCCGACCAGAATCCCGTATTGCGTGCCAATATGCATTGGTATAAATTCCTGCATCAGTGGACTGCTTTCTTTGAGGGAGGCGAGACACTTGCACTGAAATATCATCTGCCCGTGTATTATTTTTCGCCCAAGCGCCTGAGTGCGGGACATTATGAGGGTAACTTCACGCTGATATACGATGGCGAGGAGCAGGTGGAGCCATACACCATTACGGAGCGTTATGTACGTCTGCTTGAGAATGATATAAATGCCAATCCCGAGATGTGGATGTGGTCGCACCGTCGCTGGAAGCATACGCCACCAGCGGAGTTACAATCGCAGAAGATATGAAGCGGACGGCAGTTGTAATACTCAATTGGAACGGCCGCCAACACTTGGAGCAGTTCCTGCCAAGCGTGGTGGAGCACACCCCACAGCAGGTGCGTATTGTCGTGGCTGACAATGGCTCAACGGACGACTCCATAGCATTTATTGAGCAGACTTATCCCGACATCGATATTATCCGTTTAGATAAAAACTACGGCTTTGCCGAGGGGTACAACCGCGCATTAGAGCAGGTGGAGGCGGAATTTTTCATTCTGCTGAACTCCGACGTAGAGGTTACAGCAGGCTGGGTTGAGCCGCTGGTTGCAACACTTACAAACCACCGCACGGTAGCCGCCGTAGCGCCAAAGTTGCGTTCGTACGGACATCGAGAGTATTTTGAGTATGCAGGTGCAGCGGGTGGATATATCGACATCTTGGGTTATCCATTCTGTCGTGGACGAATCCTATCTTCTCTTGAAAAAGATTGCGGACAATACGACACAATGCAGGAGGTATTTTGGGCAAGCGGAGCAGCATTCTGTTGCCGAGCAGATGTATTCAGAACGCTTGGCGGATTCGATGCCGATTTCTTCGCACATATGGAGGAGATAGACCTCTGCTGGCGTATGCAGTTGGCGGGATATAAGGTTATGGTTGAGCCACATAGTGTGGTTTATCATCTTGGTGGCGGCACTATGCCCAACGAATCACCCCGCAAGCTATATCTCAACTACCGCAACAATCTTTCGATGCTGTTCAAGTGCGCACCAACGTGGCAACGTATCTTGGTTGCCGTTGCACGTCCTGTGGCTGATATGCTTTCGGCTCTAATCTACTTCTTGCGCGGAGATAAGGCTTTGGCCAAAGCGACCATTGAGGCCTACCGCGATTTCTTTGCACTGCACGGCGAACTAAACAAGAAACGAAAAGCCGTAAGGTCGGCCCGCAAGGCGGAGTCGGAGAGAATATATCGTGGCTCGATAGTTCTGCGCTACGCCTTGGGTAATAAATTCTTCGGCAATTTGATGAAATAAAAAAGGCTGTCGAACGACAGCCTTATATTTTATTAGCCATAAAGTTGTATAAAAAGAGGGTTTTCAAGGCTTGCGCAGCCTGAGAAAACGGAGTTTACAATGCGTAAATGAGTATTTTGAAGGCAAGCGTAACGCAGAAAACACCTTTTTAGACAACTTTGCGTCCTACTTCAGAGTGCGACCTCTTATTCTTCTAAACGGAAGTTTCAAAACTCCCCAAAAGGCCTCGCCAAAGATTCCACTACTCATCTTCGATGTACCCACCTGACGGTCGATGAAGATAATCGACACCTCGCTGACTTTCAATCCCAAACGCCACGCCGAATACTTCATCTCAATCTGGAATCCATAGCCCTTCATTCTTACGGCATCCAAATCCAGAGTCTGCAACGCCTTACGCGAGTAGCATACAAAACCAGCCGTAGCATCACATACGGGCATACGCGTAACTGTTCGCACATATTTCGATGCGCAGTAGGACATCAGCAGGCGCGACATAGGCCAATTAACCACATTCACACCCTGCACATATCGTGAGCCAACAACAACATCGCTACCCTCGCGTGCCGCATCATAGAGGCGAATCAAATCGTTGGGGTTATGCGAAAAGTCGCAATCCATCTCAAAAACATAGTCATAATCGCGCTCCAACGCCCACTTAAAACCTGTAATGTAGGCCGTACCGAGCCCCAGCTTACCCTTGCGCTCAATCATATGCAGACGCTCGGGGAACTCCGCCTGACGCTCACGCACAACAGAGGCCGTACCATCGGGTGAGCCATCGTCGATAACGAGCATATCAAACTCGCCATTGAGAGCCATCACGGTGTCAATCATACGCGAGATATTCTCTATCTCGTTATAGGTAGGTATTATGACAAGTTTTTTCATATTTCAAGTTTAATACTGCTCCTTCTCGTTGGGAAAATCCTGTGCCTTAACGTCTGAAACATAGTGCGATATAGCCTCGCTCATCACACCGTGCAGGTCGGCATAGCGACGCAAGAAACGGGGCGAAAAATCGTTGGTAATACCCAACATATCGTGTACCACAAGCACCTGACCATCTGTTGCGCCACCCGCACCAATTCCGATTGTGGGGATAGTAAGCTCCTTCGACACGCGCTCGGCAAGAGCTGCGGGAATCTTCTCCAACACGATAGCAAAACAGCCAGCCTCCTCCAACAAGTGAGCATCGCGAATCAACTTCTCGGCCTCAGCCTCCTCTTTTGCACGAACGTTATATGTTCCGAACTTATGGATAGACTGCGGAGTGAGTCCCAGGTGGCCCATAACGGGGATACCTGCCGAGATGATACGCTGCACAGACTCCAAAATCTCCTCGCCACCCTCAATCTTTACTGAATCGGCCTCGGTCTCCTTCATAATACGGATAGCCGAATCGAGCGCAACCTTCGAGTTGCCCTGATATGTACCGAAAGGCAAATCGACAACAACCAACGCACGATTTACGCCACGCACCACCGAACGGGCGTGGTAAATCATCATATCGAGCGTAATGGGCAACGTTGTCTCATAACCCGCCATAACATTTGCGGCAGAGTCACCCACAAGGATAACATCGATACCTGCTGCATCAACAATCTTCGCTGTTGAATAGTCGTATGATGTAAGCATAGCAATCTTCTCGCCACGCTGTTTCATTTCTGTTAAACGCAGAGTCGTAACCGCTCTGACTGAACCTGCAACTGACATATTTAGGGGTTTTACTTTATTTGTGCCAAGCTCTGCATCGTATTATATGATACAAAACCGACACTGAAAATTAGGTTTATAATTCTTTAAACAAATATATAGAAGTTTTGCGGGTAAAGCAAATTTTTCACCCTACTACTTTTCTAATTTTGAGCGCATAGCCATAAAGAAGGGCCACAGCACAACACCACCGGCCACCGACACATTGATAGAGTGCTTGGTGCCAGCCTGCGGAATCTCGATAGCACCATCGCAGATATCCACCACGGCCTGATCTACGCCCGCAACCTCGTTACCGAAGACAAGGGCATAGCGACAGTCTAGATTAACTTCCAACTCGTCCAGCATCACAGCCCCCTCGACCTGCTCGATAGAGAGCAATTTATAACCCTCGGCCTTCAACTGCTCAACGCACTCAACGGTAGAGTCGTAGTGTGCCCACTCGACGGTAAGTTCCGCGCCAAGTGCCGTTTTATGAATGTCGCGCGAGGGAGGTGTGGCTGTAATACCACACAATGCCACACGCTCGATAGCAAAGGCATCAGAGGTGCGGAAGAAGGCACCCACATTCTGTGCCGAACGCACATTATCGAGAACTACAACCACGGGAATACGTCCCATAGCCGCAAATTCGTCCACAGAGGGGCGATGTAACTCTTCATTAGTAATTTTTCTCATTTTGGAATGATAATTATGTGGGGCAAATATAGTACAAATAGCGGAAAATAGATTAACTTTGCGAATGATAAATGCATTATTAAAGGTGATGAATCGTTTTCTCCGACATATTTTTCTTGTCGTGACGGCCTTAATTATGGTCGCCACTGTTAAGGCACAGGAGAATATGAAGATGTTGTTGGGTGTCGGTTTTGATACATTTTTCGACAACACCGAGTACACAGGAACCAACTTGGCTGCGAGTTCGGGAACGATTTTCAGCGCTCGCCTGACGCCCAAGATAGGTATTGAGTGGAATGAGAAAAACTCCCTTGTCATCGGCGCAGACCTCTATGCTGACTTTGGCAACGAAACCAAGTTCTTCTCCAAGGCGCGTCCGCAGATATACTACCGCTTTGCTACACCTAAGGTTAAGGCCTATGCTGGAATCTTCGACCGTTCGGCAATGGAGGGTTACTACTCTGAATTATTTTTCAGCGACACATATCGCTACTATGAGAATCGTGTGCAGGGTGTTTTGGGGCAGTACGTTGCAGAGCGTGGTTATGTGGAGTTATCGGTAGATTGGTGCGGAATGCACTCGGCCGAGGCACGCGAGCGTTTTCGCGTACTCTCGGCAGGACGTTACAACATTGGCCGTAAAGAACTCTTCTATGTAGGTTACGCAGCGCAGATGTTCCACTTTGCCGGTAGCCGGACAATCACGGGAAGTGTTGTGGATAATGCTATTATAAACCCATATGTCGGCGCAGATTTTAACGCATTTTTCGACTTCGATATCAAACTCCACGGAATACTTACTATGCAGCGCGACCGCGCCGTAGAGGATAAGATGAATACCCCGGGAGGAGTGTTATTACAACTGCGACTCTCGAAATGGGGCGTATATGTTGATGAGCAGATATATAGCGGCAAGAACCTTATGCCATACTACTATTCAGCTCCCAACGATAAATTTGCTAATGGTTATGGCGCGGAACTATACTCTGGCAGTACGCTTTTCGGGGTGAAACCGACCTGGTCAGGGGATAGAAATTCGTCACATTCATTTTTTGACACACGCATAGGTTACTGTAATTCATTCTTCAACGACACCGTCAGTCTCAATGCTTTCTTCGCATTCCAGTGCGACGGCACAAATTGGGGCACAAGACAGATGCTGGAGTTGAAGATAAACCTTTTTAACGAAATTTCATTACAGAAGAAACGATAATAAAAACATAACGAGTTATGACAGAGAATAATAACATCGAAACAGTTGAGACCAAAGAGCGTCTTAACTTTGTAGAGGAGGTCATCGAGGAGGCCATTGCCAAGGGTGAAACACGCGTACAGACCCGCTTCCCGCCCGAGCCCAACGGCTACCTTCACATCGGCCACGCAAAGGCTATATGCTTGGATTTTGGCGTAGCGGCTAAATATGGCGGTGTATGTAACCTCCGTTTCGATGATACTAACCCTACAAAGGAGGATATGGAGTACGTAGAGGCCATCAAGGAGGATATCCAGTGGCTCGGCTTCCAGTGGGGCGACGAGTATTACGCATCTGACTATTTCCAGCAGTTGTGGGATTTTGCTATCCGTTTGATTAAGGAGGGCAAGGCATATATCGACGAGCAGACATCAGAGGAGATTGCCGCACAGAAGGGTACTCCCACGCAGGCTGGTACAGATAGCCCCTACCGCAACCGCCCCATTGAGGAGAATCTCGACCTGTTTATGAAGATGACAAACGGCGAGATTGAGGAGGGCAAGATGGTGCTCCGTGCCAAGATTGATATGGCAAGCTCAAATATGCACTTCCGCGACCCGATTATCTACCGCGTCGTAAACCACCCTCACCACCGCACAGGTGACACTTGGAAGGTATATCCTATGTACGACTTCGCACACGGCCAGAGCGACTACTTTGAGGGTGTTACACACTCTTTGTGTACCCTTGAGTTCGTACCTCACCGTCCGTTGTACGATTTGTTCGTAGATTGGGTTAAGGAGGGTGACGGCTTGGGCAACTACCGTCCTCGTCAGTACGAGTTCAATAAGTTGAATTTGAACTACACCCTTATGAGTAAGCGTAACCTGCTTATCCTCGTTAAGGAGGGCTTGGTGAATGGTTGGGACGATCCCCGTATGCCGACCCTCTGCGGTTTCCGCCGCCGTGGTTATTCGCCCGAGTCTATCCGCAACTTCGTGGATAAGATTGGTTACACAACATACGATGCGTTGAACGACTTCGCTCTATTGGAGAGTGCCGTTCGTGATGACTTGAACAAGCGTGCAACACGCGTGAGCGCTGTTCTCGACCCCGTGAAGCTCGTAATCACCAACTACCCCGAGGGACAGGTGGAGGCTATGGAGGCCATCAACAACCCCGAGGACCCCGAGGCAGGCACACACACAATCGAGTTCAGCCGCGAGCTTTGGATGGAGCGTGATGACTTTATGGAGGATGCTCCCAAGAAGTATTTCCGTATGACTCCCGGTCAGGAGGTACGCCTCAAGAATGCCTATATCGTGAAGTGTACAGGCTGCGAGAAGGACGAGAACGGCAAGGTAACAACCGTTTATGCCGAGTACGATCCCGAGACTAAGACTGGTATGCCCGGTAGCAACCGCAAGGTGAAGGGTACAATCCACTGGTTGAGCTGCGACCACTGCCTGAAGGCGGAGGTACGCTTGTACGACCGCTTGTGGAAGGTTGAGAATCCTCGCGACGAGATGGCCGCTATCCGCAAGGAGCAGGGCTGCGAGGCTTTGGAGGCTATGCAGCAGATGATTAACCCCAACTCACTCACCGTGCTTACGGAGTGCTACGTTGAGAAGTTCTTGGCAGATGCGAAACCTTTGGATTACCTGCAGTTCCAGCGCATTGGCTACTTCAATGTTGATAAGGACTCAACAGCCGACCACCTCGTCTTCAACCGCACCGTAACGCTCAAAGACTCTTGGGCAAAGATGAATAAATAATTATTTGTCTCATATAACATAATACCCCGCTGAGCATTGACTCAGCGGGGATTATTATTAATAATAGATAGTGTTCATTAATTCATTTGTTTCCACTTCATCTTTTTAATGTCTTCAAATCTTCTTAGTGATTTGTAAAAATCGCATACATAAAATACATTTATTCCGATTTTAATAAATGCTAAAATGATTGCAATTGCACCATCATCATCGTGACGAAAATCAAATAACAAATAAATAGCATAAGTATTTAATAGGGCAAGTACAAAATTAACAATCAAGCCTCCTAAAAGAATCTTTTTACTATGATTAACTTGTTTATTAAATTTAGTCTTTTCAAAATAATATTCTTTTTCTAATTCATAAGGAAAAACATTGATAAAAGCAAATGCAAAAAATTCAATTGTGCCGAATAATAATAGAGAACAACTAATCCACCAATCTTCAAAAATACATAAATACCATCCCAAAATAGGACAAGATAATGCAATAATGGTACAGATAAAAAATTTAAATTTATTCAACATTATATTCAAAGGCTTTGATTGTGGAACATAATTATTCGCTGCCTCAATTAATGCACCTCCTAGTATAGAAAATAAGCCTAAACCTGCGGTAAAGATATTATCTGTTATTTTACTACCTCTTTTATATGCACTTTTAGAATACATACCATTATTACGTCTGTAATAACCTCTCTTATTAACACCTCCGTTATAACCCATAATAAACAAATTATTAATAGAATAAAAAAAGAAACGTGGGTACTGTCTTTTGTGAAGAAGGGACGACCAAGTACCCATACAAATCAAGACACACCCACGCCAAATGGCGTGAGCATTTAATGTGCCTATTGTCGATTTGTTTAATAAATTTTGGTCGTTTTACTTCACAAAACAATAGCCTAAATGCCACCAATACAAGACTGCCTATCCGACAGCCTAACACAAAGGTAGCAATTATTTTTAAATCAAGGTATATATAAAGGATATTTTAGCAGAATTCCAGAAATAGTATATAATATATATAAGGTATAACCTCCCTCCGCGCCAAGATTTATAGTCCACCTTTGACAAAGGGGGATTTAGGGGGAATGTCAATATCAATGGCGGAACGCCTCTTCAAGCTACGAGTTGAGATTATTCGACTCGGCTAAGCACAATAGGCTATCTCTTTCGCACCTGCAACCATTCCACCACCTCGCATATAGACAAAGAAAAAGCCGAGTCGGAATAATCCAACTCGGCTTGAAGAGGCGGCTACCTACTCTCCCACCTAAATAGGCAGTACCATCGGCGTTAGTGAGCTTAACTTCTCTGTTCGGAATGGGAAGAGGTGGAACCTCACTGCT
>JAZRLD010000068.1:0-20529 GCA_045646685.1 Alistipes sp.
GCAAGTGACCAAATGACCAACAGACATTAGTGCAACCAATAAAATCAGAATAACTATGGCAGTAAAAAGCAGCATACATATCAAGCCTTGCAACATATCATCGAGCGAGGCGCACAACCTCAGAACTCCCGAGTATATGCGTAACATCGGAGAGTCTAAAATCTACCTCATACCCCAACTTGTTGCCGACAATGAGTATTGGATAAATCCTCGCTTGGGCGACTGCGACTTACAGACGCATTACGATAACATCAAGCAGATGGTAAAGGCTAAGACGGGGCGGGCAATGCAGGAGAAAGAACGAGAACGCAAAACCAAGAGTGGCAAGATTGTCAAGGTGGCAGGATGCTCACCCATTCGTGAGGGTGTGCTACTCATCAAGCCCAACACTACATTGGAGGATGTTCGCAGATTTGGCGAGGAGTGCCAACAGCGTTGGGGCATCACACCGCTGCAAATATTCCTACACAAAGACGAGGGGCATTGGCTCGGTGGAGAGCCTGCCCCAGACGATAAGGAGAGTTTTCAAATAGGTGGTCGTTGGTTTAAACCCAACTACCACGCCCATATCGTATTCGATTGGATGGACTACGAAACGGGTAAGAGCCGAAAACTTAATGATGACGATATGACACAGATGCAGACATTGGCATCCGAGATTCTATCAATGGAGCGAGGACAATCCAAATCCGAGACAGGCAAGGAGCATTTGGAGCGTAACGACTTTATTATAGAGAAGCAGCGTGCAGAACTTGAACGCATTGAGGCTGAACGACAGCACAAGGAACACCAGATAGATCTTGCCGAGCAAGAACTCAAACTGGTGAAATCGGAGATACGCACCGACAAACTCAAGAGCGTAGCCACCGATGCAGCCACAGCCCTTGCAAGCGGTGTCAGTTCTCTTTTCGGCAGCGGTAAGATGAAATCGTTAGAACGAAAGAACGAGGATTTACGGGACGAGATAGCTATCCGAGATGAAACAATCGAGCAACTGCAAACCAATATCAAGCAAATGGAGGTAGAACATAGCAGGGCAATGATGAATAAGGATAACGAGCATCGCAAGGCTCTTGAAGCAAAGGAGGCCGAACATAAGGAGGAGACCAACATCCTTAATTCGATAATCAATACTGCCCATCGTTGGTATCCCGATTTTGCTAATCTTCTAAGATTGGAACGCCTTGCCAAGCAAATCGGACTTTCGGCTATGGAGTTTGCCGAGCTGATTAAGGGTAAGATTGTGAACTTTACAGGGCGACTATTCTCCTCGGAGCATAATCGTTGGTTTGCTACGGATAACACCCCTTTGCAGATTCTGCGAGATAACGATAGGCGACTCACCCTAACCGCAAATCGAATACCTCTCAGTCAATGGTTCAACGAGCAATACGACAAACTACGACAATCAATCCGTCAGCCCATACAGCCGAAAAGAAGCAGAGGCATGAAACTATAAAAACAACAATAGTGACCACTCATAGAATGGTTGCTATTGTTGTTTTATAGTTTTGGGGAATGTCTAATATTTATTAATTATGAGTTTGAAAGATTTAAAAAAGAATAAGCCTTAATGTAAAAATCTGCTTTATTCTTTTCTAGTTCTTTGTTTATACTAGTCTTTTTATGCTCATCATATAGATATAATAAGAAACAAATGGTAAATGATAAATATGGTACTAATATTGATATATCACATATGTATTTTTGGCAACACATCCATATGTTTTGTGGAATACCACATCGTGAAACAATGTAAGATAATAAAGACGCAATTGCAATTAAAAATATTTCCGCGACAAAAGATCTATCGTCTGGCAAAATTTGCTTTTTAAATCTAAGTAGCACTTCTATAATAAACAATGATAATAAGCCAAGTAAAACAAACACTGTAAATGTTATATAAAATTTCGTTATGCTACTAGATGGCTCATATATTGGTATAACGAACAAACTTAAAATTCCATAAAAACCTAATAATAAACATGCATATTCAAAACATACTGGTTTTAGTTTTTGATACACTGTAGTTTCGGTATAGAGGTTACTTAACTTTAAGTATGATACAATCACCCTATTGTAATTGTTAAAAGTTTCTTCTGAAAAATTATTTTCCAATTTAGTTTGACATTCTCCAAATATCTTAACACAATCAGAAATGTCAGATTGTTTAATCTTTATAGTTCTAAAAAGCATCCCTATTTGATTAGGCGCTAAAATAGATGCGAAATTAAAAGCTATGGACACTTGAATAAGAGCCAAGCCTAATACCCATGTGTCAAAATCGTACATAATTATAGCAGTCTTATTTCATTATTATTATTGATTACACTAACAACCTTTGCATAAAGCCTTTTCCTTGAATGAAATGAATATTCTCTTCCATTCTCAGCTGTATACGTAATAGAAATCAGCACATTATTTTTCTCTGAATTAGAAATCCGTTCTTGTGCTTTTTGGTATTTTGCACGAAACATTTCCGTTGGAGTTGAATCAAACGCACAGGGGTCCTTTTCTCTAACTTTTGCCCAAGCATCCTCTACGTTTTCTGTCAAATCAAGAATTCTGATGAATTTGCGAATTTTTAAATCAATATTTTTCTCATCTATTACATTCTCAGATTCACCGTTTGATGGAATATGGAAAATAACAAAAGCTCCATATTCTAAATTAGAGGTGTCATATGTTGGTGTAATGATGTCTGCAATTAATATGTTGTTGGTATGGATATTTTCTGGAGCTAGCGATTCTCCAATAACACAAAAGAACTTCTTTTCATCTGAAATAGAGGGATGATTAGACAATCTTTCAATATCAACATCAATAAATGCAGGGACAACTTTCCCCGCCTGACCAGCTTTGACTGCTTTAAGCCCAAATAACATATACAAATTAAAATTATGTTTATAATAGTGTACAAAGATACAAACTTTACTCCAAAGAAACAAATGTAGTTAGTATAAAGTATTGATTTTGCATTGTTTTAATGTTCTTTTGCGTTTAATATAACGTTTCATTAGTGTCCAATAAAAATTGGACGAGTTAATAATTAATCAAATAGTTCTTCAAAATAAGGATAATCGAGTTCTTTGACATCGTTGAAATTAGTCTTATCAAATAGGTCTCGCAAGTGAATTTTGTCCGTCAATGAGATGCCGAGAATCTGCAAAACTTCATAAGTTGATCGTTTCAGTTGCATGTCATGTTGGACGATGGCTACAAGACAATAAGTGATAATAGCCACACTGATTTGTATGCGGACTGCATTTTCTGTCGTACCCCAAAATCTCTTTATCTTAAGATGCTGTTTGAGCCATTTGAAAAACAACTCTACCAACCATCTTTTTTGATAGAGACTTGCGACATCCAATGCTGAAAGATGCTTTGCATTCGTCAAAAAGACAAACTCGCGATCATCTTCTTCATCGTAGTATCGAATGAGTCTAAATGATTCAGGATACTTCTTTTCGGAGAGATAACCTGTTAGCTTTACTTCTGCATCTGTCAATACATTCTTCGGCATTCTTCGCTTCCATTTAACCGTCTTACATTTCAAGTTTGTTTTGGCTCTGACTACATAAAAGGAGTCTGTTAGATGTATTTTATAGAGTTCCTTGAAGGAGTCGTAAGCTCTGTCGAATATGTAATAAGCATTTGGCTCATAGGGAATTGAACGCATTGCCGTAGAATCATGCTTTGACGCTGTGGTAACAGTGTAGAAAGTTGGAACTTGGGTTTCTATGTCATACAGGACGTGAGCTTTTACCCTACCTTTCTTCTTGCGGAACTTTGCCCAAGGGAAAGTTGCAAGACACAACGGAATCGTTGTAGAATCAAACGCAAATTTCTTGCCTGGGATATCGAGGATATTGGTCGCTCTCTTCTCGCAAGCTTCCTTCATCATATAGAAAGCAAAGTCTTCAAAAATTCTGTAATCACGATGTTGGTTTGCATATGCAAGAGTAGCTTTTGCTATCAGATTACGTCCTAAACCGAGATGATACAATTTTGCATGATGCGCCTCAAAAGCGACAATCAAGTCACGTAAACTCTCTCGATTGCTCAGCTGACCAAACATCATTGCAAGCATCTGATTCCAACAAGTGAATTGCTTCACATAACGATTGCCGTCATACTTGCGAATATAGTTGTTGAACTGAGTCCTATTTAGGAAAGCTGTAAGTTGTGCAAAAACGTATCGGTCTTGAAACATAGCAGTCAAATAAATTTGCCTGCAAAATTACAGATTCAAGTCCGTTTCATTTTGAAAACCTACATAATAGGCTATATTTCAATTATTTCAAATAACAATTAACTTACTTTTATTGGACAGTAGTGAAAACTGTCTATAAATTATTCCGACGAATAGATCTAATATAAACAATCATAGCCCATTGTCTCAGCTTTGTACCTTTGGCATAATATTATCTTGAGAAAAGATATTTATTATTACCTTTCCCTAGATGATATTGATAGTTTGCCTATCTGCTCATTGTTTATATTATGTAAGCTAAAACTTATAATACAATCGGATTTATGTAGTGGATGTTGTGAACATTAAGCAATAATTAGCATTGTATAAATCTAATCCTAATCTAACTAGTTCAACTGCATATGATAGTAAATGTGCTATAAGATATGTTATAAAAGAGAATAAATAGTATTCAGAATCGCACGAGAAGCCAAAATTGAGGGCTGAAATTGTAATATTCTCATAGTCATTTTATAACAATATATTTTTTGATGCGATATTCCACTGTGAGTGTTTCTTCGTTTTGCGAAATTTTCATAACTTTGTAGTCGCTTAGGGCTTTTATGCCCAAAGCAGACATAATTGTGAAAGTGTTTTCGCACTGTCCTTAACGGAAAATGTAGCAGTTTTCAATGAATCAAGGGCTAACGAATAGCACTCACTTCTTGTATAGATATGTGAATGGCGCATTGGCGCGTATCCCATACTATTCAAGTGTGGGGTATCGCGTCGTTTATTTGATTCAAAGGTCTTGCTACAACCTTCCGTTAGATAATCGAAAGTCAACTCCACACTTTCTTTTTTAGACAAACCCGCCATATAGGAGTTGGATGGTAATTGATTTGAAACATTTGTCAAATACATATTACTATGAAACAGCTATTTAGATTTTGGGTTGTTGCTGCATTATTTCTTGTAGTAAGTTGTAGCAAAGAGTATGACGACTCGGCATTGGTTGGTCGCGTAGATGAATTGGAGAATCGTGTGCAAAAGCTCGAACAACTATGTCAGCAGATGAATACCAATATTTCATCGTTGCAGACAATTGTAACTGCTTTGCAGAACAACGACTATGTTACAGGCGTTACGCCTATTACCGAGAATGGCAAAACAATCGGCTATACGATTACTTTTGCCAAAGCACAATCTATTACAATCTATCACGGTAAAGACGGTCAGAACGGAGCCGATGGTAAAGATGGTCAGGATGGTACAGACGGTAAGGACAGCAATTATGTTCCTACTATCGGTGTAAAGCAGGATACTGACGGCATATATTATTGGACTCTTGATGGTGAATGGCTACTTGATGATGCTGGTAATAAAATCAAAGCTCAAGGTATTGACGGTAAAGACGGAGTTGATGGCGAAGATGGAACTAATGGTGAAAATGGTCAAGACGGAGAGGATGGAAAAGACGGTACTGACGGCACAAACGGCATCAATGGTGCTGACGGCAAGGATGGTATCACCCCGCAACTTAAAATCGAGGACGACTATTGGTATGTTTCATACGATAATGGCGTATCGTGGACTCAACTCGGCAAGGCTACGGGCGAAGATGGCAAGGATGGCACAAATGGTACTGATGGAACCAATGGAGCAGATGGAAAATCTTTCTTCCAAGATGTTACGCAAGACGAGAACAATGTGTATTTCACACTCGCCGATGGTACGATAATCACCGTTCCAAAGGGCTTGGCATTGAGCATTGAGTTTGCCGAGAGTGATTTGGTAGTTATGTCACCTAATTCTACTCGCGAGATTGGCTATACCGTTACAAGTGCAACCGAGGCCGTAAAGGTGGAGGTTACATCTTCAGCCGATATTAAGGCAAAGGCGGTGGCCGACAATGCAAGTGGCTTGACGGGAAAAATTCACATCACAACGGGCGATGCAATTGACGAGTACAGCAAGGTGATTGTTTTTGTATCGAATGGCGATAAGGTTATTATGCGCAGCATCACATTCGAGGAGGCTGGCTTGGTTGTAGAGGAGAACGCCACAAAGCAGGCTGCGTCAGAGGGTGGCGAGATGACACTTGAGTTTTTATCGAATGTAGAGTGCGAGGTTGTTATCCCCGAAGATGCGCAGAGTTGGATTTCTGTTGTACCCGCTACTCGTGCAATGGAGAAGCAGACTATTACATTGAAGCTTGAGCCTAATGAGGGTTATTACCGTAGTGCAACCGTAACCGTACAATCTCCCGACGGCACTCTTAAATTGGAGTATCAGGTGGAGCAGAATGGAGATTTGGGTGTAAATATCGACCCAACCAAAATACCTGATAATGAGATTTGGTATGTAATGTCAGATGGAACTATATATGATGTATACCTTACAACAAAACAATATGGGCATCAGCCATTTGACGCTGAAGTGATATCCAATACATATAAAAATGGTTATGGAATTATAAAGTTTGATGCTCCTGTGACAAAAATTAACGACCATACTTTCGGCAATTTTTGGGCTGCTAATATGACCGAACTTTACCTGCCTGATTGTATAGAATATCTTGGAACTGGAGCAATTCGTAATACAGGATTGACAACCTTACATATCCCCAAAAATTTAAAGATAGTTGGTTCATACGGATTAAATAATCCCAATTTAGAGTCTTTTACAGGCTCTCACATAACAGAAGACGGAAGATGTGTTATCATTGAAGATGGTTTTATGCCAAATTATGGTGATACACAAACTCCTGTTAAAAACTACATGGCAGCCTTTGCTCCTGCAGGAATTACTGAATATACACTTCCGAACAATGTGGAAATTCTTGGATGGTATACTTTTGCTTGGTGTCCTGAATTACGAAAGATTACTTTCAATGAGGGGCTTAAGACCATAATGGGAGACTGTTTTGTGGATGCACATTTGGATTGTGAAATAATTCTTCCTACAACTCTTGAATCCCTTGACCCATATGCATTCCATTCTTGTTCAGGCATTAAAGGATTTTATGGTAATGAGAAATTTCACACTTCAGATCATTTATGCTTGATATTTGAGCAAACGGCTTTTTGTGATGAACCAGAGAAGAACGGGAAATGGATAAATCGTTTTGTTGGATATGATATAACAGATTATTCTATCCCTGACGGTATAAAAGGTATTGAGAACTATTCATTTGAACAATTGCCCAATTTAAAAACAGTCACACTGCCATCTTCAATTGTTGAAGTTGGAGCATATGCGTTTAATCATTGTGATAATCTTGAGGCCTTATATGGGGAATGCGTATCAGATGACCACAAGGCGATTGTTTTTGACACACAGTTTAGGAAACTCGTTATAACAAAGGGTATAGTCAATTATACTATACCTGATGAGATTACAAGTATTGGATATTGCGCTTTTACAGAGAGTCCTGAAATAGAAACTATAACAATGGGCGACCAAATCACTCATATTGAAGGTTATGCGTTTTCAGATTGTCCAAACTTAAAAACCATAACTTTATCAGCAGGATTGAAAAACCTAAGTGGTTATAACGCTTTCCTTAATAGCAGAAAATTGGAATCAATATATTGTAGGGCATTGGTTCCGCCTTCGTATTATGATAACCAAATGTCGGAATTTCCAAATCTAAAATTTTATGTACCAGAACAATCATTAACCTTATATCAAAATAACGCTGGTTGGTCTTTGTATAGAAAATACTTTGTGGGTTATAGATATGACGATTTGGGAGAGTATGATTATTATATATCTTCAGATTTTTCTCAAAATGGCACCACAACTACTTTGCAAACTGCATCCAAAGGCAGCGGTATTGATATTGTGTTAATGGGTGATGCTTATAGTGACCGTCAGATTGCCGATGGCACATATAAGGCAGATATGGAGAATCTGTATAATAATCTCTTTACCGAAGAGCCTTACAAATCATTCAAAGACCACTTTAATGTTTATTATGTAAATGTTGTATCTGTAACAGAGGGATATGAACACGGAGGGGCTGCCTTAGGAGGATATTTTGGTAATGGCACATTGGTCGGAGGAAACGACAATGCGGTATTCGATTATGCTCTCAAGGCAATTTCTGAGGAGGAAATGGATGAAGCATTGTTAATCGTAGCAATGAACTCCGATAACTATGCTGGTACTTGCTATATGTACTATCCCGACAATAGTGCAGGGTATGGAAATGGCGTATCGGTGTCATACTTCCCTAAGGGTGGCGATGCAACAACATTTGCTCAGTTGCTACACCACGAGGCGTGCGGTCACGGTTTTGCAAAACTTGCCGATGAGTATGCCTACGAGTATATGGGAGCCGCTCCGAGCGATTATGTTCTGCAAATTCAATTACAGCAGAATAGTTGGGGTTGGTGGAAGAATGTAGATTTCACAAGCGACTCAACAGCGACCCGTTGGAATCATTTCATAAACGACACTCGCTATGCCAACGAGGGCTTGGGAGCGTATGAGGGAGGCTTGACATATTGGACAGGCGTTTGGCGTCCAACCGAGAACTCTATTATGCGTTACAACACAGGTGGATTTAACGCTCCATCACGCGAGGCTATCTACTACCGTATTCACAAACTTGCTTATGGAGATAGTTGGGAGTATGATTATGAAAAATTTGTAGAGTGGGATGCCCGCAACAGAACTACTGCTGCAACGCGTGTGATGGTATATAAGCCAGCGAATTACAAGCCAACGCATCCGCCTGTAATCGTAAATAAATCTTGGAAAGATGCAAAATAAACGACAAATAACACGCAATATGTTGGCGGTAGCAGTAATACTGCTACCGCTGGCATATTTCTGTTCGTGTGCTACAAGCAGAAAGATGAATAAGCCTACTGAAAAGCATTCTCAATCGGATAGTGTTGATGTATTTGTTCCGACACATCCGCCTGTCGTTATCCCGCACTCATGGCGAGAAAGTGGCAAGAGGTAATATGTGAGTTTAGTTTATACCGTTTGCTATATACTCAAAACGGACTAAACTTGTTTTTGCTTTGACAGCATAAAATAAGCTGGCGAAAAAAGAAAATGTTGCAGATTCTCTTTTCGTCAGCATTATTTTTATACCTTTGCAGTGTCGGGAATAAGGGAAAACCGAAATAAACGAATGCTATTTTGCTATTTTAACAGATGGGATTTTTCACTTTTCTATTTTCTCATAATCTCCGATTTTGTATGCAAATTGTATGTTATAAAATTTATCAATACTTTTGCAGTATAGTTATAATGATTTGATAATAAGTTAGATATTAAAGATTGGTAAATCGATAATTAATTTACACAAAGTAAATGAGCATTTCGAGGACAAGCCAGATGCCAAAAGAGCCTTGTTAGGCGATTTCTGATTAGCGAGTTACAATAGCATCAATCTCCACCATTGCCCCCATAGGCAACTTAGCCACTTCGTAGCATACGCGGGCGGGCATCTGCTCGGTAAAGAATGTAGCATAAACGCCATTCATAGCGGCGAAATCGCCGATATTATCCAACAAAACGGTTGTCTTAACAACATCTGCGAGGGTGTAACCAGCCTCCTCGATGATGTAACGCAAGTTGGTGAGTGACTGACGAGTCTGCTCCTCAATACCCTCGGCCATTGCGCCTGTCTCGGCATTGATGGGGAGCTGACCTGATACATAGAGTGTGCCGTTGCTCTCTACGGCCTGCGAATAGGGACCCACCGCCTTAGGTGCAAGGGGTGATGCGATAATCTTCTTCATAATATTTTAGTTATTTAAGTTAAAATCGTTGTCGTAGCCTGCGTTGGCTGACTACAAAGGTATAAATTTATTGCGAGAATCGGTAATTTGTGGGCAAAACAGATTGGCCTTTGCTATAAAAAATGTAAATTTGTAGATAATTTCACGAAATTTTAATTTAAATGATATTTTTATGAAAAAGTTATTACTCATCGCTTTTGCAATGTTTGCAGCTGTAGCTTGCGCTCCCAAGGAGAGCGAGCCTAAGGCCAAGCACGTATTTGTTATCGCCTTCGACGGCTGGGGCTCTTACTCTATGGAGCACGTAGATATGCCCAACACCCGCGCCCTGATGGCCGAGGGTTGCTATACGCTCCACAAGCGCACCGTACTTCCTTCGGACAGCGCACCAAACTGGGCTTCGATGTTTGCAGGCGCACCCTGCGAGTTCCACGGCTGGTCGAACAACGGCAGCGGCCCCGACGTGCAGCCCGTATATGTAAACGAGAATGGCTCATTCCCCACAATCTTCTCGCTTGTGCGTGAGCAGATGCCCGAGGCAGAGACAGCTTGTGTATATGAGTGGGGCGGCATTAAACCTTTGATTGACCACAAGTCTATCAACTTCTGCGTGAAGGAGAAACCCGAGAACATCGCGGCAGTATCGAGCGAGTACATCAAGAGCAAGAAGCCCGATTTTATGGCTATCATCTACGATGACCCCGACCACGTTGGCCACTCTGCTGGTCACGCCACTGCGGAGTACTACGCAAAGATGGAGGAGTTGGACGCTTGCTTGGGCGAGATTCTCGGCGCCATCAAGGAGGCTGGCATCTACGACGATAGCATCTTCATCATCACCTCTGACCACGGCGGCAATGGCACAAGCCACGGCGGTCGCAGCCTTATGGAGATGGATACTCCGTTCGTAATCGCGGGTAAGAACGTGAAGAAGGGTGGCGAGTTCTCGGAGGCTATGATGCAGTACGACACAGCCGCTACAATCGCCGAGGCGTTTGGCCTTAAGACTCCGCAGTTGTGGCGCGGACAGTCTATGTCGCAGGTATTCGAGTAGAGTAAACTCAAGAGATAGAGAATAAGATTCTCTGGTGCTTTGCAATTACACTTTATTTTTATAATTTTGCAAAGATTTTGTATAAGCAAAAAACTGTAAAACAAACATAAAGAAAACTTAGCTATGGCTGATTTCATCTATCAGGAACCCTATCCTATCGAGAAGGATACCACCGAGTATGAGCTTCTCACCACCGATTATGTGAAGGTCGTTGAGTGCGACGGTCGCAAGATTTTGAAGGTTGACCCCAAGGGCTTGGAGTTGCTCTCAAAGCGCGCGTACAGCGACGTATCGTTCTACCTCCGCCCCTCACACTTGCAGAAGTTGGCAAACATTCTCGAGGACCCCGAGGCTTCGGACAACGATAAGTTCGTGGCTTACACTATGCTCTGCAACCAGGTTGTAGCTGCCGAGGGTGAGTTGCCCACTTGTCAGGACACAGGTACAGCTATCTGTATCGGCCACAAGGGCGAGGACGTTTACACAGGTGCTGACGATGCAGAGTGCATCGCAAAGGGTGTTTACGAGACATACAAGGAGCGTAACCTCCGCTACTCGCAGGTTGTTCCCTTCACAATGACCGACGAGAAGAACTCAGGTACTAACCTGCCCGCACAGATTGACATCTACGCAGGTCACCCCGGCTCTATGGAGTATGAGTTCTTGTTCATCACCAAGGGTGGCGGCTCGGCAAACAAGACTTTCCTCTACCAGCAGACTAAGGCTCTGTTGAACGAGAAGTCGTTGGAGGCTTTCTTCAAGGAGCACCTCGCTGACTTGGGTACTTCGGCTTGTCCTCCCTACCACTTGGCAGTATGTATCGGCGGTACATCAGCAGAGATGTGCTTGTCAACCGTTAAAAAGGCTTCGGCTGGTTATTTGGATCACCTCCCCACATCGGGTAATGAGGGTGGCCGCTGCTTCCGCGACTTGGAGTGGGAGGAGAAGGTTACAAAGATGTGTCAGGAGATGGGTATGGGTGCCCAGTTCGGCGGTAAGTACTACGTACACGACGTTCGCGTTATCCGCGCTCCCCGTCACGCTGCAAGCTGCCCCGTTGCTATCGGCGTAAGCTGCTCGGCTGACCGTAACATCAAGGCTAAGATTACTCCCGAGGGTATCTTCATCGAGAAGTTGGAGAAGAACCCCGCACGCTTCCTCCCCGCAGAGGCTCCCGCAATGAGCCCCGCAGTAGATATCGACTTGGACGAGGGTATGGACAAGGTACGCGAGATTTTGTCGCAGTATCCCATTAAGACTCGCCTCAACCTCAAGGGTACACTCATCGTGGCTCGCGATATCGCTCACGCACGCATCAAGCAGATGTTGGACGAGGGTAAGCCTATGCCCGAGTACTTCAAGAAGCACCCCGTATATTACGCAGGTCCCGCGAAGACTCCCGAGGGTATGGCATCAGGTTCGTTCGGCCCCACAACGGCTGGTCGTATGGACTCTTACGTTGACCTCTTCCAGAAGGCTGGCGGCTCAATGGTGATGGTAGCAAAGGGTAACCGCTCGAAGGCCGTAACTGACGCTTGTCAGGCTAACGGTGGTTTCTACCTCGGCTCAATCGGTGGCCCCGCTGCTGTATTGGCTAAGCGTTCAATCAAGAGCGTGGAGGTTGTTGACTTCCCCGAGCTCGGTATGGAGGCTGTACGTAAGATTTACGTTGAGGACTTCCCCGCATTCATCATCGTTGATGACAAGGGTAACGACTTCTTCGCAGATTTCGCTCACTAAAAATAACCAAAATAGAAGTTTTGCACCTCTGGCGGGGTGCAAAACTTTGTTTTTCAGCTATCGGCATAAAATAATTTGCCGCATAAAACCGTTTTGTAAGGTACAAATACCGAAACAGATGAAAGGATTTTTCAAACATACTCTTCTTACGTTGGTTGCCGTGTTCTCGCTTCTCGTAGCACGCGCCGACGGTGATGTTAGCTTCGAGATTAACACCCCGCTGATGGTTACTGCCGGCGAGATGTTCCGCGTGGAGTTTGTGCTGACCAATGGCGAGCCCGACAAGGATTCGTTTAAGATGCCCTCGTTCGAGGGTTTGGAGGTGCTGGCAGGCCCTACCACAGCCACAGGACGCTCGTTCCAGTCAATAAATGGCGTGAGCAGCAGCAAGACCACCTTCACCATCACCTACGTTGTGATGGGCCAGACGGCAGGTAACATCACCATCGATTCAGCCGAAGTGGCTGTCAAAGGTAAGAAGTACACAACCAAAGCCACCCCCATCGAGATTGTCGCACAGAGCGCCAAGCGCGACGAGCAGGCCGCAGCCGAGCAGGGTACGGCCGTGCAGAATAAGATTGCGCAGGACGACATTCTGTTGCGATTGAATCTCTCGCGTGCAACGGTATATCAGGGCGAGCCTATACGTGCCTCGCTCACGCTCTACACGCGCGCCAGCATTGCAGGCTTTGAGGATGTGAAACTCCCATCATTCAACGGCTTTTGGTCGCAGGAGCTGCCCGTTGACAACTACCACGCAACACGCCAGACGGTAGATGGCAAGGTGTATGACTCGCAGATTATCAAGGAGTATCTGCTCTACCCCCAGCAGACGGGTACACTCTCAATCGAGCCGGCCGACATTACAGCCGTTGCGCAGGTTGTGATGCGCACAAATCGCGCATTTGATCCCTTCTTTGGTGGTGGCTCGGAGGTATATAACGTGCCGCGCAAGCTCACTACGGGACGCGTGAACGTGACCGTGAAGGAGTTGCCCGCAGGTGCTCCCGCATCGTTTACGGGTGCTGTGGGCGAGTTTACAATGGATACGCAGTTGCCCGCAACAGAGCTTAAAGCCAACTCGGCGGCAAGCTATACGGTAAAGATTTCGGGTACAGGTAACCTTACATTCCTGCAGGCTCCGAAGCTCAACCTCCCCTCGTCGTTCGAGCTATACGATGTACGCACAACGGAGGCTATACGCTCGACAACGGCAGGTACTACGGGTTATCGTCAGTTCGAATACCCCTTCATCGCACGCGCCGAGGGCGAGTATGACGTTCCCGCCATAGAGTTCTCATACTTCAGCCCCGAGAAGAACGCCTACGTTACACTCTCATCGGCTGCTCTGACTCTCAACATCTCGCCCGACGGCTCTGCTGCAGCGGCTACACCCGCGCAGATTATCACAGGCACATCGAAGGAGGGCGTGCGTCAGCTGGGTAGCGATATTCGCTTCATCAAGTTGGGTGATGCGGCTCTTTCTGCAGTTGCTGCGCCGCTGATGTTCAGCACAACATATTTTATCATTCTGATTGCTATTATCGTGGCGGCCGTAGTGGCTTACTTTGTGTTGCGCCGTGCTATCCGCGACAGAAAGAATACCGTTTTGGTGCGTAACCGCCGAGCAAACAAGGTGGCTGTACAGCGTTTCCGCGCTGCCGAGCGCTTTATGCGTGAGCAGAATCGCCACTCGTTCTTCGAGGAGATGTTGCGTGCGCTGTGGGGTTATATGAGCGACAAGCTCAACATCCCCGTATCGAGCCTCACAAAGGAGAATATTCGCGAGCAGTTACAGCGTCGTGGCTGCCCCGCCGAGGATGCACAGCTCTTTACCGACATTATCTCGCGTTGTGACGAGGCGCAGTACTCGCCCGCCGAGTCGGTGCAGATGAGCGACGTGTATGCCGAAGGAGTAAATATCATTTCACGTATTGAGTCGATTATTAAACGATAAGTTATGAAGAAGTTTTTAGCGATATTAGCCATAACGATAATCTCGGCCACGGCGGCCTTTGCGCAGGTGGACTCTCTGCCCGTAGCGGCAGCGCCTCAACCCGTATCAAGCGAGCCAGAGGCTCTGTGGGCAACAGCCAATGCGGCTTACAACGGGGGCGAGTGGGACAAGGCTCTTACAAACTATAATATAATTGCTGAGAAGGAGTTGGAGTCGGCTCCCCTCTACTACAATATGGCCAACGCCTACTTCAAGAAGGGCGACATTGCGCACGCCATACTCTACTACAACCGCGCACTGCGCCTCGCCCCTGCTGACGAGGATATACGCCACAATTTGGAGTATGCCGAGCAATCGACACGCGACATCATTGAGGAGATTCCCGAATTTTTCCTCACCACGTGGATGCGCACCGTGCGTAACACGATGAGCGGCAATGCGTGGACTGTGCTCTCGCTTGTGATGTTGATTGTGGCTTTGGCCTCTATGCTGATGTATCTTTTGGCGCAACCTCTGCGTGCCCGCAAGGCGGGTTTCTACGCTATGGCTATATGCGGTGTGCTGTTCATTGCAACATCAGCCTTCGCCATCAGTTCACGTAACGAGATGGTAAAGGGCAAGGGCGCTGTGATTATGAGTTCGTCGGTATCAATCAAGAGTTCTCCCGACCGCGCTGCAACGGAGCTCTTCGTATTGCACGAGGGTACTACAGTAAGCGTAGGCGAGAAGATTGAGGGCTGGGTGGAGATTCGTATCGCCGACGGCCGCAAGGGTTGGATTGAGGAGTCGAGAATCGAGCGAATATAATATGTCAAAACTACTACAAGAGGCTGTTTCGGAGTTCTCGAAGCTCCCAGGCATAGGTCGCCGCACGGCACTGCGTCTGGCTATGCATCTGCTGAAGATGGATACGGCGGCGGTGGAGCAGATGACGGGTAGCATAGCGCGCTTTCGTCGTGAGATACGCCACTGCGAGTTGTGCAACAACCTCGCCGACACACCGCGATGTCCCATTTGCGAGAATCCCGAGCGCGACCGCACGACAATATGCGTTGTGGAGCAGGTGGGCGACTTGATGTCTATCGAGAACACACGCCAATATAAGGGCCTGTATCACGTCTTGGGCGGTGTTATCTCGCCGATGCAGGGCGTGGGCCCATCGGATTTGAAGATTGACCTACTGCTGGAAAAGGTGGCATCGGGTGCTGTGCGAGAGGTTATCTTGGCCATCTCGACCTCGGTGGAGGGCGAGACCACACTATTTTATATAATGAATCGTCTGAAGGCCTACCCGCAGGTGAAGGTGACGACCATAGCGCGCGGAATTGGTTTTGGCGACGAGCTGGAGTATGTCGATGAGCTGACCATTACGCACGCGCTACTAAACCGCCGCGAGATAGAGTAAAATTGTCTAAAAAATAGAAAACTTCCTACAAAAGGGAAGTTTTTTTTATTTTTGATGTTATGTTTCGCCCACTTTATCGTATTATATATGCAGGAGCAACGGAAGCTCCACCCCAAAGATGAATAGTGAAGAACTAAACATAGAATTCCTGAAGCATAAGGACTCGGCATATCGCTATGCCGCGAGTCTGCTCCGTGCCACTACGGAGGCGGAGGATGTAACGCAGGATTTGTATGAGCGTCTGTGGCGACGGCGTCTGCTTGTAAGGCGCGCAGGGTTTCGGGCTTTGGTGATGACCACGGTGCGCAATATGTGTCTTGACCGTCTGCGAGGGCGCAAGGCCGAGCGGTATGAGGATATTGAGCAGTGCGAACGCATCGCCACCGAGCCCAGAGATGGTGAAGACCTAACCCCAATCATCAAACGGCTCATAGCCGCCCTGCCCGAGCGCGAGAGGGAGGTGATACATCTGCACGATGTGGAGGGTATGGACTTCGAGGATATTGCCGAGGTGGTCGGCTCGTCGGTCGAGGCGGTGAGAATGGCTTGCTCGCGAGCCCGACAAAAGGTAAAAGAACAACTTATAAAGTTTATGAACTATGGAGTATAACGATATTTTGCAGCGATATTTCGAGGCGCAGACAACGGCCGCCGAGGAGCGCGCCCTCGCGCAGATGCTTGCCCAGAAGCAGGAGTTCACGGACGAGGAGCGTGCGGCAAAGGCTATGCTCTCATACGCCGAGCAGGTGGAGCAGATTCCCGTCAGGGTGCAGTTGCACCAGCGCACAACTCGCACGAGGAGCTGGCAGATGGCTATAGCGGCGGCGTGCGTGTTGGTGATTGCTGTGGGTGCGTGGTTTATGCGCCCGAAGCCATACTGCTATGTGAATGGCCGCGCTATCTACTCCATCGACGAGGCTCGCCGCTATGCTGAGGGTATGTTCAACGATTTGGCGATGGCCGACATAAAGCAGGTGAACTCCTTGGAGGAGTTGTTTACATTGGAATAAAAAATCTCTCAACTTAAAAATATATAACTATGAAACCTTTTTTTAAAATTTTACTTGTGGCGATGGTTGCCCTTGCAGGCGTCACCTCGGCTGAGGCGCAGATTCGCATCGGCGAAGATGGCATTGAATTTATTGGTGTGGAAGGGACAGACTCTCTCTCGCTTGACGATTCAGACGAAAAGGATTTGCAGGCATCGGCTATTATGTGGGTGTATAAAGCTCCTAAGCGTGGATTTTCTATTGGCCGCATCTCACTCTCTACAATTCCTACGGTGGAGTTAGGATGTAATGTGCTATCTAACATAGATTATGCACCTTATAAGGGTATGGATGTGGGAAATTTCTTGAATCTACACAATTGGAAATCGACTCAATTCACCATTAACTTTTTTCATTTAGCCGCATACGACTACCACAATAAATTAGGCTTTACCGTCGGTTTTGGTATTCGCTCCAACGACTATCGTTTGCACAAGGATATATCGTTACGCCGCGAAGGGGGTATGGTTATGCCATACGACATTGCCGATATGAGTGGCAAGAGCGCAAAGAAGAGTAAATTTAATATTGCCTCTGTCCATATCCC
Organism: Alistipes sp.; assembly: GCA_045646685.1. Classification (GTDB taxonomy): domain Bacteria; phylum Bacteroidota; class Bacteroidia; order Bacteroidales; family Rikenellaceae; genus Alistipes. The sequence continues at coordinate 17,707 of JAZRLD010000068.1, forward strand.
TGCCGAGGTAATGTTCGGCAACCCCAAACGCTTTGCCTTTTCGGTGGGTGGCTATGTAGATATGACGGTGAACTCGCACACGAAGATAAAGTATTATGGCGGAAAGAAGGATAAAGAGCACAATCTGCCCGTAAACTTCATTCAGGCGGGAGCTACGATGCGTGCAACATTCCGCTGGTTCTCGGTTTATGCCACATACCAGCCTACGCAGTTATTCAAGACGGGTTGTGGTCCCAAGGCGCAACAATGGACAATAGGTATTGGATTCTAAAAACCATATGATATGAAACGATTTTTTAGAATTTTTCTTGTGGCGGCGTTTGCCATCGCGAGCATAAACTCTGCCGAGGCGCAAACAAAGGAGTTTTTGGAGGCTTTTAATCAGGTAAAACATTTAGTTGGATTGCCAAACTCATCGGGGTATAAAGATATTGAAGTGGTGCAATATCCTGCCGAGATGTTGCGAACTATGGGCATTAAGGAGTCGTCAAATAGTCAGAATATACTTGGTAATTTGAAGGTGATTTATCAGGTTAAGATACCTTTGAGTGGTAAAAACAAAACAATTGGTAATGGTACATATCATAGATTTTATAGTTTGATACACCAGAATCGAAAGCCTAAACTCTATGAGCAGGTTATGTGCCAAACCACAAAGGGACAAGAGGTTAGCGTTTATAAGGCTATTCGCAAAAAGAGTAATCAGCCCAGCGAATTTATTATTCTGATACGAAACAATGAGAAGGCTCTTATCTGCGATATTGTTGGATATTTGGATATAAAAAGAATAATGAATATGCTCTCGCCCGAGTTGAAAAATTATGTCAAGGAGGATACGCTGAATATTTCCAACAAATAGAAATAGGGTGCCAACTGAAAAGTTTGGCACCCTTTGTTTTATTATAGGTGTTATAGGAGGTATAAGTGTTATAAAGAGTTTCCTATAATACTTAATAATCAACAAGTTTAATTAACGCTTCTTCAAAAAATTGTATAACGAGAGCTATTTTGAAGCTGGTCGCCGCCCGAGGAAGCGGAGCATACCTGACGTATGTGAGCATTCCGAGAGCAAGCCAGATGCCAAAAGAGCCTCGTTAGGCAATTTTTACTATTTTGCCATCAATATAGCCTGCACCTCGCCATTCGAGAGAATCATCAGGACGTTGCCGTCCACCTCGTAGTGCGTTGCGCGGTCGAGAATTGTAGCAAATTCGGTTTCGAGATTCACATCGGGGCACATTCTGCGTGTCGAGGCGATATTCTCAAAGCTCAATGCGCGCGCGTCGTTACTCTTATAGGCACCGAAGATACGGTTGCAAGCACCCACGCCCGCGAATTCGCCATCGGCCGAGAAGGTGAAGACAAACTTATCGTTATCGAGAGCCAAATCCTTGCCCATCATTCGCATCAAGTGCCACTCCGTACCCTGCAGGGGGAGGTTATTCTTGCCCTTGCGGCAGGCGCAACAGCCGCCAAGCATAAGGGCAACCAAGGTCATAATGACCGATAGATAAAATATTCTCATACTCCTAAATTCTTGTTTAATTCACTTTATTCAATATCTGTGCCTCGTTAGATGATGCCCAAGTTCTTCACGAAGATATAGACAATCAACAGAGGCGTGATGTATCTGAGCGTAAACAACAACAGCGGGAAGGCACGGCCACGCAACTGACCATAGTTGGTAATCTCGCCACGCAGGAAGTCGGGGCGCATCTTCCACGCCACGAAGATACAGGTCAGAAGACCACCGAGTGGCATAAGGATATTGGCCGTCGTGTAGTCGAAAATCTCGAAGAACGAGATATTCTTAAGGCCCAATGCGTCGATGTCGAAGTGCCACAAGAGCGTCAGCAGACAGAGCGAAATCGAAAGGAACGATGTTATGCGTGTTGCATTCTTACGCGAGAGTTTATGCTCCTCGGCGAAGTAAGCCGTAAGCACCTCGTGGAACGAGATGGTAGAGGTGAGCGACGCCAAGGTAAGCAACAGGAAGAATACCGACGACCAAGCACCCGCCAAAGGCATATCCTTGAAAATCTCGGGCAGGGTGATAAATATCAGCGAAGCACCCTCCGCAGGCTCCAGACCTGCACTGAAGACAGCGGGGAAGATAACCAAGCCCGCCAGCACAGCCACAAGCAGAGTGAGCAGGGCGACGCTGAATGAGGTGCCTGCGAGGTTGTTATCCTTCTTAAAATAAGATGCATAGGTCACCATACAACCCATACCCACCGAGAGCGAGAAGAAGGCCTGACCGATAGCCGTGAAGATAGTCTTGGCCGAGAATGCTGCCTCGAAGTCGGGCGAGAGGAAGAAGCGATAACCCTCGATAGCATTAGGCATAAAGGCTACGCGGATGGCCATAATGACGAGGATGATGAAGAGTGCGGGCATCATCACCTTCGAGGCCTTTTCGATACCTTTCTCCACGCCGCGCACGATGATAAGGTGCGTCAGCAGAATGAAGACAATGGTATAGAAAATCTGTCGCCACGAATCCTGAAACGACGCGAACTGTGTCGAGAAGCCATCCGTAGAGGCGTAGAGCGAGCCGCTAATCGAGCTCACCATATACTCCAGCGACCAGCCCGCCACGATGTAGTAGTAGCCCGAGATGAGCATCGCACACAACACGCCATTGTAGCCCAGCCATCGCCAGGGGCGTGACAAGGCTCTGAAACCGCCTACGGCATTCATCTGGGTCTTTCTGCCCACAGCGAACTCGCCCAGCATAACGGGTATGCCCACCACAAATACGCAGAGCAGATATACCAGCAGAAATGCTGCACCGCCATTCTCGCCCGCCATATATGGGAAACG
>JAZRLD010000069.1:0-64206 GCA_045646685.1 Alistipes sp.
GCTGCTATCGAGAAGGAGTTCCCCAACTTCAAGTTCCACTTGGCTTTGGACCGTCCCGATCCCGCAGCAGATGCAGCAGGTGTTGAGTACAAGGTAGGTTTCGTTCACAACGTATTGTACGAGAACTACTTGAAGACACACGACGAGCCCGAGGGCAACCTCTACCTGATGTGTGGACCTCCGATGATGGCATCGGCTGTCGTAAATATGCTCGACGGTCTTGGTGTTCCCGCGGAGAACATCCTCTTCGATAACTTTGGTGCTTAATCCAAATTTCGATAAACGAATCCCTGCCTTTTCGGGCGGGGATTTTTTTGTACCTTATATTATTCCTTACTCTTTATTTGTTCTCTTCTTGCTCTTTTTTGGGTATCTTGTGTGGAGTGAAATTAGGGCTAAATAACGCCTCTTTCGTGGCCTTTGAGGAATGATATTCACTTTGTGTTTGATGGTTTAATAAGCTTGTTATTTGTGGTATTGCAGAGCCGCGTGTGGTAGGTGTAGATAAAATAAAAAAGAGCGTGTCTAACAATCATAGACACGCTCTTAATCGTATTGTTATATTCTCTATTACTGCTGTGCGAATTCGAGAGTATAGACCTTTACATCGTCGCTCTGATATGAAGGGTAGATAATCTTGATACCCTTGTAGAAGGTCTGAAGCTTGCCGATACCCAACTCCTTCTCGTCAATCTTTACACAGAAGTGTGTAGATGCCTGATGAACTGCACCATCATCGCCAGCATCGTGATATGCCTCAAGCCACAAATAGTCGTCCTGTACGTAGTAATCCTTGTAGATGCTATTCTCGCTAAGGTTGCGTACGAGCTTAACGGTGTGCTTAGTGCTTGCATCGCTGAAAGGTATGGTGACAGACATTGTCATAAAGTTGCGTGCGGGAGAGAAGTATCCATCAATAATATCCATCTTTGCGGTGTAATCCTTCAAACCATTCTCCTTTGTGAAATCCTCCTCAGTAACATTACTCAAACGGCTAACAGATACGGGCTGGTATGCCGTAATGTTTACAACCTTGTCATAGCCGGGCTCTACGAGGTCTGTCTCGGTGTAGTAAACGATGTAACGCAACTCCTTCCACTCGTCAGTAAATGAGGGTGTCCAATCCTTATAGTTCTCAACTGTTGCTGTTACGCCATCGTCAAATACGAGGTAGTAGGGGATATCCCACGAGCCCTCAACAACTGTGAGGAATGTTGAGTAGGTGGTTTTTGTGTTGTTCTCGTTACAAGATGTGCCGAATGTGATTGCGGCAATCATCATTAAAGCAATTTTCAAAAGATGTTTCATATTTACTTACTTTAGTTATTCTCTTTTTATAAAACCAAACGCAAAGATACGCAAAATATTATACGAAATACCTCTTTTGGATTCTTTTTATCTCGAAACTGCGCTCCTCCACACAAAGAAACAGCCCATTCTGCCGAAGAATGAGCTGTTGTCGAAAATATTACTTGTCGTAAACCATTACGTTGACCGAGCCGATGAAGTTGCCGCCAGTTATCTCTTGCAGTCTTTCATCGCTTAAATCTCGCCTTATGGGTGCTGTTACAATGCCGTTTTCGTCCTGCATACAGAAATCGACAGCTATGCAGTATAGGCCTCCTGTTTGCGTAATGTCCTGCGAAACATTTGTGTCTCTTACCAACTCCCATCCGCGAGAGTTTGCAATTGCTCGTGTAACCTCGGCTGCGAGAATATCGTCAGCAGGTGCTATGATTTCGATATTGCAGGGCAGGGCATTTTCGTCAATGGTGAAGTGAGCCGCAACACGTCCCACGCTCTTTGACTTCTGCGCTAACTTGGGATAGCGTAGTGTCTGCTGCATATACTTCTTGAATTCCTCGGCGGCATCTCCGCCATTGAATGTGGTTTTTGTTATTATATTCGTTAAACGTCTGAGGTAATCATCCTTTTCAAGCGAGAAGTTGATTGTCATATAACACTTCATTCTTGTCGGCTCGCCACTCTGCATTGCGGGAGTCCACTTGAGTGGTGCAGCATTTATAGCGCGTATAACCTCATCCGTAAGCGATATATCGGGCGATTTGGTTACATTGATATTCGACAGCGAAGCATCGGCCTCCACGATAAATTCTACAGTAACATTTCCGTGAGCTTTCTTTCTGATTGCATCAGAGGGGTATTTTACGGTAGATTGGATGTAATTGCGGAACTTATTTACATTACCTCCATCGTAAAGCACCGCCTGCTCAACCTTTACGAATTGCGCTTCTCCTTCTGCCAAAGGGCGAGGTGTGCCGCCAAGCGATTTTTCGGTCTGCGCGATAGCTTTGTTGGCGTTGTTGTCATATCTCTCAGCTAATCTGTGCTCCGAAATGTCGTAGTTGAAGATATTAGCGCCGATAATGTATTGTGGAACAACGTCCATCGTAACGTTTACAGTAGCTTTGTCGGCCTTGTTATCCACCGAGATACTCTTTACTGCGTGGCCCACATAGTTGATACTTAAATCCTTTACCGAGCCGTTCTTAACATCTGCACGACCATTCTCGTCGGTGGGGTAGCCGCGACCATCGGGCATAAGCACAATGGCGCCCTTCATCGGTTTGCCTTGTGTGTCGGTTACTCTTACCTCCAACAGTTTCTTGTCGGGAGTCTGGTTTGACGTGTCGATATACTGTGTCGCCTTGGCTGTGAAGGAGAAGGCGCACAACAATCCTGCAAGCATCGGCACGATGGCCAATGTGCGGAGCAGAGCGTATCTGCTCGAAGTTTTGCGTGTCATCATTTTGAATCGTTTTTGGGTTAATGAATCTCTCAGGCCGTTGGCAATGTCCGGACTGTAACCAAGCAGGCTTTTGAGAATTGTTTGTATGTATATGCTTACATCATAACCACTTTTGAGTACATCGGCATCGGCCTCATACTCGTGTACCTCCATCAGGTGGCGGCGTGCAATCCACGAAAAGGGATTCCACCACATTAGCGAGCACAGTAGCTCCATTGCGACGCGCTCGATGGAGTGGTTGTGGCGTATGTGACTACATTCGTGTATCATTATCGACTCTACGTCGTGGTCCGTGCTATCACGGCCGACGTATATCGTCCCGAAAAACGAGAATGATGAGATATTCTCCGCCGAACGTATAATGCGAGGATTCGATTGACGAATAATCTCGCCACGACTCGCAAGATGTGATATTCTGCGGAGCTGAATGGCCATCAATGTGAGAGATATTGCTACACCCAGCACATATATACCCCATACTATGGGGCGAAGGTCAATGCTTCGGGGTACTTCCATTTCGATGGTGGTCATCTCAATGTGTGCAGTCTCCGCGGGGAGCATATTGGTTTGGCTCTGGATATATACCACCTCGGCCTCCCATACGGGAATATCCAGCAGGGGGATAATTGCCGAGATAATCAACGCAGCGGGCAGATATATTCGGCAGATGCGAAAATCTACTCGTTGCTCCATAAGTATCTTATACAGCAGCAACATAATGCCGCTACACGCAATACTCTCCAAAGCGTATGTAGCCAACTCTCTCATATTTTCGGTTGTTACTGTTTCTTTATCTTCTCGATAATTTCATAAATTTGGTCAAGCTCCTGCACCGATAGGTTCTCGTGCTTTGAGAAGAACGATACCATATTTGATACCGAGCCGTCGAAATAGGAGTGTAGCATATTCTTCGCGATGCTCTTGGCGTACTCCTCGCGCTCAACAGTGGGGGTGTATAAGTAGCCGCGGCCTTTTGCCTCGCGGGCTATGAAGCCTTTGTTCTCCAAAATCTTGAAGAATGTTGCAACGGTTGTGTACTTGGGCTTGGGCTCTGCCATAAGTTCGATAACATCGTTGATTGTTCCGTTACCCAATCTCCAGAGGATTTGCATAATCTCCTCTTCGCCTCTTGTAAGTTCGTTCTGATTTCTCATTTTAATACCGGTATTAGTTTTACATCAATGTTTTGTCTAAATATTTAGTAGGAATAATCTCTTTCTCGGATTATCTACTGCAAATATACAACTAAAATATTAGAAACAAAGTGTTTTTGTCTAAATTTTTAGTAGAATAATGGCGAAAATCATAAAAGCCTCTCGGATACATATATTTATTACATATTTGCACTTCTCGTCCGAAAATCGTATATTTGTTGCTATGAAAAACATTGTATTCGATTTAGGACGAGTGGTCTTTGCTCAAGATCCAGCAAAAAGTACAGAGCACGCCAAGCAATTCTTCTCTTACGTGTCGCAGTCGCCTATGCCTCAGTTTTGGGTTGATTACGATTTGGGAGTTTCGTCGCTCGATAGGGTAGCTGAGGAGTTGGCTCAGTATCGTGGCGTGGAGAGCGAATATGCTCGAGATATGATATTGCAGGCTATCGGCCGTCAGGAGACTATCGCCCCAACGGCAGCGTTGATTCACGATTTGAAGGCGGCAGGGTATAAGTTGTATGTGTTGTCGAATATGTCTCGCGAGTTTATTGATTTCTTGAGAGGCAAGGATGTCTATTCCTATTTCGATGGCGATGTCGTGTCGTGCGAGGTGGGAGTTGTGAAGCCTATGCCGCATATATATGATATTCTGCTCGAACGCTTTGAGCTCGATCCGAGCCAGACGCTATTTATTGACGACCGCAAGGAGAATGTCGAGGCAGCTGAGGCTAAGGGAATTAGCACGTTTCATTTCGACCGCAACGACTATGAGGGCAGTTGTGTGAAGTTGCGCGAGATGTTGCTATAGGCGAATTGTGATTTTTGCAAAAATATGCTATCTTTGCGGGTGTTAAACAGAACATTTTAACGGATAAAAAGGATAATATTATGGGATTTTTGAAAGAATTTAAGGAGTTTGCCGTTAAGGGTAACGTGATGGATATGGCTGTCGGTGTTATCATTGGTGGTGCATTCGGTAAGATTGTAACTTCGTTGGTAAACGATGTAATTATGCCCCCGATTGGTTTGATCGTTGGTGGTGTTGATTTCTCGGATATGAAACTTACAATGAAGGAGGCTGTGATGGATGCTGCTGGTGCTGTTGTAACACCCGCTGTAACCTGGAACTATGGTGCATTTATTCAGCAGATTGTTGATTTTACCATTTTGGCATTCTGCGTATTCTTGATGGTGAAGGTTATGAATTCACTCAACAAGAAGAAGGAGGAGCCCGCACCTGCGCCTGCTCCCGCACCCGAGCCAGAGCCTACTGCAGAGGAGAAGCTCTTGACTGAGATTCGCGACTTGCTCAAGAATAAATAAAAGTGCCCAATCTTTGAGAACAACTTTATCGGGTAGATATAATATGAAAAGGTGTCCATTCTCCGGACACCTTTTTTATTCCATTGCATTTATCTTCTCGCCAACGATGCGAGCCGCGATAGCAACGTACTCGGCACAGGGACGTCGTTTGTAGTATTCGCCCGTGCGGGGTGATGGGGTAGGATCGTCCTTTTGTTGAGCAAGTCCCAATAGCTCGCGGCAGACGATAGAGCCATTCTCCGCGCGAAACTCCTCGGCTAATGCCTGCACGGTAGCATAACAATTCTTCTTGTTCTCGTTGTCGTTGGGCTGCGAGTTGGGGGCTATGAATCCTGCCACCATTGTCATACCGCTAACGGCGCCGCATACCTCGCGCAAGCGTCCCATACCGCCACCAAAAGGCGCAGATATTGTCGCGGCCAGCACATCATCTATGCCTGTTATATCTTGGTAGGCAAGAAATACCGACTGTGCGCAATTATATCCTGACGTAAAATATTCGCGTGCCTGCTCGGCGCGCTCCTGTGGATTAACTTTCATCGTAAAGAGTTTTTTATGTTTTATGCAAATTTAGTGATTTATTCGTAACATTTACTGAATTCTGCGTATCTTTGTAATAAATATAAATTTATTATTATGCCCGTTAACGCATACCTTACAATTGAAAATCAGGTGCAGCACAAATTTATGCAGCACCGAATACATAAAATCTTGCTGGTTTGCTGCCCTTACGATGGTTATATTCTTGAGGAGGATGGCCATATCGAGTCGCAGATTAACCGCGAGTATATGGAACTCAATATGAGTAATCCACCCTCGCTTACGCGTGTGGAGTCAACTACGGAGGCTCTCGAGTTGCTTTCGCACCGCAACGACTTTGACTTTGTGCTTACAACGTACAATGTGGGTGAGCCCAATGTATTCGACTTTGCTCGCGAGGTGAAGAAGCTAAACCCAGAGTTGCCCGTTGTGCTGCTGACAAGTTTCTCAAAGGAGATATATCGTCAGATTGACGAGGAGCAGTGCACGGCAATAGATAATATCTTCTGCTGGCACGGAAATACCGACCTGATTATCGCCATTATCAAGTTGATGGAGGATAAACTCAATGCTGAGAACGATATTATTGATGGCGGTGTGCAGGCTATCTTGCTGGTGGAGGACTCTATACGCTTTTATTCGACCTATCTACCTGAGCTGTACAAACTTATACTTTTGCAGAACAGCGGTTTCTTGAAGGATGCATACAACGAGCAGCAGCAGATTAGCCGTAAGCGTGCCCGCCCGAAAGTATTGCTTGCGACGAACTACGAGGATGCGATAAATATCTACAACCGATATAAGAAGAATCTGTTGGGTGTTATCTCCGACGTCGGTCTGTTGTTGAAGCAGGGCGATAGCTCGGAAGATGAGAAGATTGATGCAGGTATCGAGATTTGCAAGATGATTAAGAACGAAACTCCTTGGATGCCCGTTCTGTTGCAGTCTTCGCAGGATAACCTCAGCAAAACAGCCGCAGAGTTGGGCGCAGGTTTTATCTCTAAATCATCAAAGACACTCTTGCAGGAGTTGCAGGATGTTGTGTTGCGCGAGTTTGGTTTCGGCGAGTTTGTCTTCCGTGATCTTGAGACGGGTGATGTTGTGGGCCGTGCGCGCGACTTGTCGCAGATGCAGGAGCTTATCTCTACGGTGCCCGACGATGTTTTGGAGTACCATCTCTCGCAGATGCACCTCTCGAAGTGGCTCTATGCACGTGGTCTGTTCCCGTTAGCTCGCGTGTTGCGTAATATAAATAGTAGCCACTTTACCTCTACGGCAGAGCACCGCGCTGCGCTGGTGTCGCTCTTTAAGGATTACCGTACGATGCTCGGTCAGGGACTTGTGGCGCAGTTTGACGAAGAGACATATAGCGACGCCATCGGTTTTGCTCGCTTGGGTGAGGGTTCTATCGGAGGTAAGGCGCGAGGCTTGGCCTTTATGAACTCTATGCTGGCCAAGTATAACCACTATTACAAATACCCCAACGTGCGAATTATGATTCCGCGCTCGCTGGTTATCGCTACCGATTATTTCGATCAGTTTATGCGAATCAACGGCTTGAATTATATCATTTCGCGCGACTTGGCCGATGATGATATCTTGTCGGAGTTCCTGAACTCGGTATTGCCGCTGGATTTGTATCAGAAGTTGAAGATGTTTATCTCTACTTGTAAGAAACCGTTGGCTATCCGTTCGTCATCGAAGCTGGAGGATTCTCATTATCAGCCCTTTGCTGGTATATATTCGACATATATGATTCCTCGTTGTGAGGATGACGACCAGATGTTGCGTATGCTTGTGCGTGCCGTTAAGAGTGTCTATGCGTCGGTATTCTTCGCATCGTCGAAGGCATATATTCAGTCGTCGCAGAATCTTTTGTCGGAGGAGAAGATGGCCGTACTTATTCAGGAGGTATGCGGTACGGAGCAGAATGGATATTTCTTCCCGACGTTGTCGGGTGTGGCTCGCTCGCAGAATCTCTATCCTATTGGCTACGAGAAGGCCGAGGAGGGCGTTTGTAACATCGTGATGGGATTGGGTAAGGCCGTTGTGGATGGCGGTAAGAGTTTGCGATTCTCACCCGCATATCCCGATAAGGCGTTGCAGACATCAACGCTTGAGCTTACGGTGCAGGATGCGCAGACCGAGGTTATGGCACTGAGTATGAATCCCGACAGTTTCCGTTCTTCGACAGACGATGCTGTAAATATTGAGAAGATACCCGTGTCGCGTATCAACGATTTCCGTAATGCAAAGTATGCTTGCTCGTATTACGACTATCTGAATAGCCGCATTAGTGAGAGTCCTACGTTGTCGCGCTATTTCCGTGTCATTACGTTTAACCGTATATTGAAATATGGCTCATTCCCATTGGCTGATATTATCCGTGATATGTTGCGTATGGGCGAGGAGGAGATGCGTTGCCCCGTGGAGATAGAGTTTGCGGTAAATATGGATGTGCCTATGGGTGAGATGCAGGTATTTAATCTGTTGCAGATTCGACCTATTATCCGCAACGAAGAGAGTGCAAAGCTGGATTGGTCGCAGATTGATACTGCGGGTGCTGTTGTCTATTCGCAGAATGCGTTGGGCGTAGGTCTTATGCGCGATATACGCCGCGTGGTGTATATGAAGTTTGATAAGTTCTCGTCGCTCTATACGCAGGAAATAGCTTCGGAGTTGTATGAGATAAACCGCCGTATGCGCGATGATAATCAGGAGTATGTACTCATCGGTACGGGCCGTTGGGGTTCGTCGGATCCCAATCTTGGTGTCCCCGTTAAGTGGGCGCATATCTCGCAGGCGAGGGTTATTGTCGAGGCGGCGCTACCTAACTTCAATATTGAGGCGAGTCAAGGTACTCACTTCTTCCAGAATGTAACCTCGTTAGGCGTTGGTTATCTGTCGTTGGATCCTTCGCACGGCGATGGCACGCTCGATGTGGAGCAGTTGGATGCTATGCCAGCGTGGTTTGATGGCAAGTATCTGCGTTGCGTGGAGTACGATGAGCCGTTGTATATCTACGTTGACGGACAGTCGAAGAAGGGTATTGTAAAGCGTGCAGAGGAGAAAAAAGAGGAGAAAAAAGAGGAGTAAATAATATGAAAATATGATGAAAAGAGTTGTAAAAATAACAGGTATTGTCGTGGTGGCATTTGTCGTGCTGCTTATGGTGTTGCCGTTTGCCTTCCGCGGTAAGATTGAGAGTGTGATTAAGAGCGAGGGCAATAAATTGCTCAACGCGCAGTTTGATTTCGAGAGCCTTGATATAAGCCTTATACGTCGTTTCCCGTTGGCGTCGGTGTCGCTTAACGATTTTTGGTTGAAGGGCGTTGGCGTATTTGAGAACGATACATTGGTGCGCGCTGGCGAGTTGACGGCAGCCGTAAATCTTATGTCGCTTGTGAGTGGTGATTACGAGGTATCGAAGATTATCGTTGATGATACTTATGTGAAGGCTATCGTTTTGGAGGATGGTCAGGTGAATTGGGACGTGATGAAACCATCGGGCGAGGAGGAAGAGGTTGTGGAGGAGAGCACTAATACTTCGCCGTTCAAAATCTCGCTTAAAAAGTTATCGATAGATAATTTTAATGCCATTTACGATGACCGTCAGGGCGGTATGTATGCAGCCATAGAGGAGTTTGATGCTACTTGCTCGGGCGATTTTGGCAGCGATGCAACTACTGTAAAGTTGGGCGCGGAGACACCGTCGGTTACGTTCCGTATGGGAGGTGTGCCATTCCTTAATGGCGCTGCGATTAAGGCCGATATGGATGTGGCGGCCGATTTTGCGAATCAGAAATATACGCTCAATGAGAATGAGTTGCAGTTGAATGCTATTCGTGCCGCTATTGATGGTTGGGTGGCAATGACCGACAATGGTATGGATATGGACCTCAAACTCAATACTAACGAGGTCGGCTTTAAGGAGATTTTGTCGCTCATTCCTGCTATCTATGCAAAGGATTTTGCTGGCCTTAAAACCGATGGCGTGGCTACGCTTACGGCTTATGCCAAGGGTAAGTATGAGGGTGATATTGTTCCAGCCTTTGACGTTGCGTTGAATGTGAAGAATGCTATGTTCCGCTATCCGTCACTTCCTGCAGGTGTTGATGGTATCAATATTGCCGCTACGGTTAAGAATCCGGGTGGTAGCTTGGATGCAACAACGGTTGTGGTTAACCCCTTTAACTTTACGCTTGCTGGCAATCCGTTCAGTATGACCGCAGATGTGAAGACACCTATCAGCGACCCCGATTTCAAGGCTTCGGCAAAGGGTAAGCTCGACTTGGGTAAGATTAAGGATGTCTATCCGTTGGAGGATATGAATCTCAACGGTGTGGTTAATGCCGATATGAGCCTTTCGGGCCGTCTTTCATACATCGAGAAGGAGCAGTTTGACAAGGTGGAGGCTGCGGGTAGTATCAATCTCAACGATATGAAACTGCAGATGGAGAGTATGCCCGATGTGGATATTGAGCGTTCGATATTCAGCTTCAGCCCTCGCTATGTGGAGTTGAGCCAGACTACTATTAACGTAGGCGATAATGACCTTACGCTCGATAGCCGCTTCGAGAACTATCTCGGTTTCTTGCTTAAGGGTACAACGCTCAAGGGTACGCTCAACGTTAGCAGCAATCATATTAACCTTAACGATTTTATGGGCGAGCAGAGCGATGAACAGCCTACAGAGTCTGCAGAGGAGAGTGCGTCAGAGCAGGAGCAGACGGCGAGCACTACGGGCGGAATCCGTGTGCCCGATAATATCGATTTCCGTGCGCAGGTGAATATGAGGCAGGTGTTGCTTGACAAGATGAACTTCGCCGATATTAAGGGTTTGCTTGTGATTAAGGATAGCAAGGTGGATATGCAGAATCTCTCGCTCAATACTATGGGCGGTAGCGTTGTGGCTAATGGCTCGTATGCTACACCTGTGGGTGCGCCTGCTCGTTTGGATGCTGGCTTTGCGCTCAATAATATCGCCTTTGCAGATGCTTACCGCGATTTGGATATGGTGCAGCAGTTGGCACCTATCTTTGCTGGTTTGACAGGTAATTTCTCGGGCGGAATAAAGGTTAATACATTGCTTGATGATGAGTTAAGCCCCGTTTTGCCGTCGCTCAATGCAAGCGGTAGCCTTTCGACCAAGGATTTGAGTTTGGGCGATGTGAAGTTTATCAATATGGTGGCTGATATCGTTAAGAAGCCTTCGTTGAAGGATACCCGCGTGAAGGATTTGGCAATAGACTTTACCATTAAGGATGGTCGCGTGAATACCAAGCCTTTTGCTCTGAAGATGGGCGATTATGTTATGAATTTGTCGGGCTCAACAGGCCTCGACCAGACTATCGACTACCGTGGTACGATTACTCTGCCTGCATCGGCTGGCGCTGTGTCGAAGCTGGGTACTGTGGATATGACTATCGGTGGTACATTTACTTCACCCAAGGTGGGTATTGACCTCGAGAGTTTAGCAAAGCAAGCCGCACAGCAGGCCGCGAAGTCGGCATTGTCGAGCCTCGGCGAGAAACTCGGTGTTTCGGGTGGTGCAAACAAAGCAGAGTCTGCCGACTCTACCGCGACTGCTCCCGCTACAAATGCCGAGAAAGCCGCAAATGCAATCGGCAAGGCACTCGACTTGTTCAAAAAGAAGAAGTAATTGAGCTGAAAGTACAAGAAAGGCTACCTGCAAAAGTGGGTAGCCTTTTTATTTATCTCAATTTATTTTGCTGAAAGTGTCTGCGGGCTAAGAGGTAGAATATGCTTACGCCTAAAAGATTTACGCCCCAAGCGGTCCAGAACGCAGCGTGATAACCGATATGCTCTGAAACGATACCGCCGACCAAGATGCCCAATCCTATGCCGATGTCCCACGATACGAGAAGCGTAGAGTTGGCCGTGCCACGTTGTGAATTAGTGGCGAGGTTGATGAACATAGTCTGAAACGCGGGGAACATATGGCCGTTACCGAGGCCAATGATAAGTGCTGCACCGTAATATCCCCAATAGTTATGTACGGCAGCAAAGATGAAATAACCAACAAGCGAAACTGCTATTCCGATTGAGGCATTCTGCGTTACCTTGCCTTGTCGGAGCTTACGGCCGCCCACAAGACGCGATAGAATAAGACCAATGGCAAGGAGCATAAAGAACAGTCCCGTGCCACCTGTTATGCCCAACTCCTCTTGTCCATATATGGCGATATATGTAGCCAAGACTCCATACGAGAATGCGTAGCATATCATTGCGGCTCCTTGTCGCCAGCCCTTCAGGAGAATGAAGCGGTCGAGCGATAGTGGTTGGTTATTCTTGGCAATCTCGCGCTCGCGAAGTTTTACCGACGATGTGCTTGCCAATCCGATAAGTGCTGTGATAAATGCCACCCAGAATAGAAGGTCGTAGTTCTTATAAGCGCCAAAGAGCAGAAGTGCTACGGTGGGACTGATGGCTGTTGCGATGTTGTTGCTAAGGCCATAATATCCGATTCCCTCAGCGCGGCGCGAGGGGTGCAGAACGTCGATGGCTACTGTGCTATTTGATACTGTTGTAGCTCCAAATGGCGCGCCGTGCAGGGTGCGCACGATAGCAAATAAGACGAGAGAGCCAGCCACGATGTAGCCCGCAAAAAAGAGTGCAAAAAGCGCATAACTGAGAATAAGCACCGTGCGTCGCGGGAAACTATCAACTATATAGCCACTTAATGCGCGTATAAGTAGTGCCGTGAGCGTATAGCCCGACAAAACGATTCCGATGGTCTGCTTATCAGCTCCGAACGTATCGCTCAAGTACGATGGCAATAGGGGAGTGAGGAGCATAAACGAAAAGAAAATCATAAAATTAGCGCACCACACCTTCAGGTAGTTGCTATTCCAGAGCCTCTCTTTTTTATCTATGTTGTTTGCCTGTTCCATACGTTGTCTTTTGCCTACGATACAAAGATAGCGAATTATTGGTTGCGTTGTTCGCGCAGACCACGTTTAATTAAAAACAAAATAGGCTCCCGTTATCGGAAGCCTATCGTCTATATCACCTTATCAATCTTCTTTTCGTTGTAGTTATCAAACCATTCGCCCAACTTGGCTTTGGCCTTTGCCTTGATTTCGGGTGTGATGTTCTTCGCTACGGTGTGTATGGCCCACATTATGGCGGCCATATCGTCTGTATAACCAGCCAATGGGATGATGTCAAGAATTAAATCCGTGGGCAAAATGAAATAGCCCAATGCACCGTAAATCTTGCTCTTGTCGGCTGTTGATACATTCGGGTTGCGCAATACGTAGTATAACAATAATACGGCATAAACCACCTTTGCACCCGCCCAGCGAGCAACCGAGGTGAGCTTGCGTTGGAGGTTACTCTCTGAGTAATTCTCCTGATACTTCTCGATGTTCTTCGGTTTTCTCATTTTTGTGTGTCGTTATTGTTGTCGATATTACAACGTATTTTTACTAAAAATATTGTGCCTAAAAAGAAAAGGCTGCCAAACTCTCGATTTGACAGCCCTTAGCTTTATAGCCTTGTTACTCGACCTCGGCCAAAATAGCGCCTGCTGCTACTGCCTGACCAACCTCTACGAAGATCTGCTTAACAGTTCCGGGATAGTCGGTTGTCATCGAGTTCTCCATCTTCATAGCCTCGAGAATAGCGATTGTATCACCACGCTTAACCTTGTCGCCAACCTTTACGCATACATCGATGATACGGCCGGGCAGGGGAGCCTCTACGGTCTTGCCTGTGATGGGCTTAACCTTCTGCGCTGCAAATGCAGCCTTTGCCTCTTCGGCATTCTTAGCCTCCTTTTCGGCCTTAGCCGCAGCCTTTGCTGCCTTCTCAGCCTCGGCTGCCTCGTATGCCTTCTTCTTAGTATTTGTCAAGAAGTTCTTTGCAACGAGCGGGAACAACTCCAACAGGAGCAACTCCTTCTCATTCTCTGCCAGCTTCACGCCACCAGCCTCGGGTAACTCGGGGTTGGGCTGCATCTTATACTTTGTTGTATCGTAAGGAATCTCCTCGCGGAAACCGCAAATCTTGAAGCGGAACTCGGGGTCAATCTCTACGGGAGTCTTACCATAGTCACCCTTCACCAAGCCGATGAACTGCGAACTCTTGTTGGTGTACATTGCACGGCCTGCCTTCTCGTCCAAAGCGCAGTTTACAGCTTGTGCGCCTACAATCTGCGATGTGGGAGTTACCAAGGGGGGGAGACCTGCCGACAAACGTACGGTAGGAATCAACTCCATAGCGCGGGGCAAAATATCCTCCGACTTGAGCTGCTTGAGCTGTGCCACCATATTTGAGTACATACCACCGGGAATCTCTGCCTTCTGAACCAACTCATCGGGTGCGGGGAAGCCGAAGTATGCCTCAATCTTCTGGCTGATGGTGAGCAATGTGTCGAAATCCTCAGCCTTAGCCGCAGCAACAGCCTCATTGAAGAGCTGGTCGGCAGTGTCAGAGAATGCATAGCGGTTAGGCTTGGGACTCTCCTTACCAAATACAGAGAGCTCCAACTCCTTGCGGATGACCTTCAACTGCTCGTTAATCTTGGCTACGGCGTCCATATTTACGCCGATGTCGATACCCATCTTCTGGCAGAATACATATACCAACTCCAATGCGGGAGCGCCCGTTCCACCTGCAAACCACCAGCAGTTTGTATCCACTACGTCAACACCTGCGGCGATAGCGGCATATACTGATGCCAAGCCGTAGCCCGGAGTAGAGTGAGTGTGAAAGTCGATGGGGAGCTTGATGTGCTGCTTGAAGAGCTTCACCAAGCGGCTGATGCGCTGGGGAGGAATCAAGCCCGACATATCCTTGATGGTAATCATATCGGCGCCCAAAACGGCCATCTGCTTTGCCTTGTCGAGGAAGTACTCGTCGGTAAATACGGGCTGGGGAGCCTTCTTGCCGAAGAGGCGCTGCAAGAATGTAGGCTGGGGGTACTTGGGATCTACGGTGTAGCAAACAGCGCAGTCGGCGATACCGCCATAACGCTTAACATATTTAATAGTAGATTTTACGTTGTTCACGTCGTTCAACGCATCGAAGATACGCATAATACCCAAGCCACTCTTGATAGCGTTGCGGCTGAAACCGTCGATAATCTCGTCGGTATAGGGGGCATAACCAAAAAGGTTACGACCGCGCGAGAGTGCAGTAAGTTTAGAAATATCTCCTACAACCTCGTGGATACTCTCCAAACGTGTCCAAGGGTTCTCGCCCAAGTAACGCATTACAGAGTCGGGTACGGCACCGCCCCAAACCTCCATAGCGAAGAATCCTGCATCTTTATAATAGGGTAGGCAACGATTAATCTGCTCCTGTGTCATTCGCGTTGCGAATGATGACTGCTGACCATCGCGCAAGGTTAAATCTCGAATTTTTAATGATCTTGCCATAGTATAAATTGTATAAATTTTTAACTAACCTTCGTTGGAGAACCTTTAGCTCCACGCAAATATAATAATTTTATTTTGAGCAACAATTTTTTTGTGGCGAATTATTATCTTTGTGCGGTAAATGAGTCCACTTTTGTGGCTGAATAATTTATATAATAGACAAAATTTATGCCCCGTAAGATTTTTTTGCTGGGCCTCGTTTTGATATGATATCTTCGTCGCTTGTTTTGATAACTCTTGCAGCGTATCTGCTCTTGCTCTTCGTTCTGGCTTATTTTTCGGGGCGCAAGGCCGATAATGCTGGTTTTTTTATAGGTAATCGTCGCACAACGTGGTATATGGCTACGTTGGCGATGATTGGTGCTGCGATGTCGGGTGTAACATTCATCTCGGTGCCGGGCTCGGTTGCGGTGGATAGCTTCTCCTATATGCAAATGGTTATTGGTTTTACCATCGGCCAAATGATTGTGGCTTTTGTGCTGATTCCCGTTTTCTATCGCCGAGGCTTGGTGTCGCTATATGAGTATCTTGATGCACGCTTTGGTGTTACAACACATCGCACAGGTACGTGGTGCTTCCTGGTGTCGAAAATTATCGGTGCCGCGTTGAAAATATATGTTGTTTGTGCTGTGATGCAGCTGCTTGTGTTCGATTACTTCAAGATTGACTTTATTTGGAATATAGCAATTACGATGTCGCTCGTCTGGCTCTATACACGCTGGGGAGGTGTAAAGTCGCTGATTGTGACCGACACGCTACAGTCCGTATCGCTCGTTGCGAGTATTGTTATATGTATATGGTGCCTGTGCAGTAGTATGCAACTTTCGATAGCAGATGCTGTGACGGTGGTTAAGGATTCCGCCTATTCGCAGATATTATTCTTTGACAATCCTAACTCACCGCGTTATTTTTGGAAAATGGTGGCGGGCGGTGCTCTGTGCCTTGTGGCTATGACGGGTTTGGATCAGGATATGATGCAGCGTAATATGAGTTGCCGCACGGTGCGCGATTCGCAGGTAAATATCGTGCTGACGGCAATATGTCAGATTTTTGTTATCCTGCTTTTCCTTGTTCTTGGTGTTTTACTCTACCGCTATATCGATTTTGCAGGCTTGCCTATGCCGAAGAGTGGCGATGAGGTCTTCCCATTTGTTGCCGTGCAGGGCGGGTTGCCGCTAATCGCTGGTGTAGTGTTTGTTGTGGGACTTATCTCAAGTACATATTCAGCCGCAGGCTCGTCGCTTACATCGCTTACGACATCATTCACGCTCGATATTATGAATGGTGCAAATCGCTACGACGAGGAGCAGTTGGCGCGCCTGCGCAAGCGTATCCACGTGATAATGGCTGTTGTGATGATGGCCGTAGTGCTGGTGTTTTACCACTTTGGAAATGATAGCGTTATAAATCTTGTTTTCAAGGTTGCGGGATATACCTATGGTCCGATATTAGGTTTGTTTGCATTTGGTATGATGTGTAAGCGCAAGATAAACGAGCGTTTTGTGCCCGCGATTGCTATCTTGTCGCCCTTGTTTAGCTACGTGTTGCAGTGGTTTATGGCCGAGCATTTTGGGTATTTTATTGGTTTTGAATTGTTGGGCTATAATGCTTTATTTACTATCTTTGGGCTTTTATTAACCATCAAACGAAATAGCGATAATGATTAGAAAAACTCTATATACTCTATTACTAACGATTGCCCTATTTACCTCAAGTGTTACCTACGCTCAAAGCTTCTCTGCCGATACACGACAAGATGTTGCGGATGTGTTGACGCGCATCGTGAAACGCGAGATTTTGGGTGGCTCTGTCAAGGTTGATAGAATGAAGGCTGCGGGTGATAAATTGGAGATTTATGCTTCGGTAGGATTGTCATACTACCCATTCCGCGAGGATAATGTTAAGGCTATCTACGACTCGGTGCGTTTGGTTTTGCCGACAAAATATGCCGATTATCGTATCTCGATTATCACCGACCGCCATCGTATTGAGGAGTTTGTGCCTACATATTATCGTAGTTCGACAAAGGATATAGTGCGTTTTGTGAATCGCTCCGAAAAACCATTGGTCAAACCATTGTCAACACTCAATGCACCTACGCAGGGCCTTGCGGGACGTCACGTAGCTATGTGGCAGAGTCACGGCCGATATTTCGATCAAGGCGAGAATGTGTGGCGCTGGCAGCGTTCGCGTTTGTGGGAGACGGTAGAGGATCTGTTTACGCAGAGTTTTGTGTTGCCGTATCTGGTGCCTATGCTGGAGAATGCTGGTGCAAATGTATTACTTCCGCGCGAGCGAGATACTCAGCTTAATGAGATAATTATCGACAACGATGAGGGTGTAGATGATAGCCGCTATGCCGAGCGTGGTGATTGGAAAGATGGTGGCGAAGGATTTGCACATAAGCGAGATGTTTATGTTACGGGGCAAAATCCTTTCACAGATGGAACTACGCGCCTTACCGAGAGTGTTACTTCAGGCTCGGAGAGTTGTGCCGAGTGGTACGCAGCCATACCTGAAGATGGTAAATATGCCGTATATGTGTCGTACAACAGTTACGGAAAGGAGAGTGCTGACGATGTGGTTTATACTGTTCATCATCGCGGTGGCGAGAGCCGTTTTGCCGTAAACCAGACTATGGGTGGCGGTATGTGGATATACCTTGGCCACTTTGATTTTGCGGAGGGTACGGAGCGCGTGCTTGTGTCGCTCTCGAACAAGAGTTCGCAGGCGGGCAAGAAGGTGTCGGCCGATGGCGTGAAGATTGGTGGCGGATATGGTAATGTAGCACGTACGGTGTCGGCTCATTTACAGAAGGAGGATATCGACTATGAGGCGCTAACGAGCGAGTATCCCCGTTTCTGTGAGGGCTCGCGCTATTGGTTGCAGTGGTCGGGTTTTGCTGAGGATGTATATACTCCCAAGGAGAATAAGGACGACTATAAAGACGACTTTATGTCGCGTGCCCATTGGGTAAATGTCCTGATGGGTGGCTCGGAGCGTCTGCCCAAGGAGGAGGGTAAATCTATTCCGCTCGATATGGCTTTGGCGTTTCACTCGGATGCGGGCGTGCGCCTTAATGACGATATTATAGGAACATTAGGAATATTCTACACCAAGGATAATAAGGGCCGTTTTGAGGGCGGTGCCGACCGTTATCTCTCGCGCGATTTAACCGATATGGTGATGACGCAGATGGTTAGCGATATTCGCGCAACATTTGAGCCTGCGTGGAGCCGTCGTGGTATGTGGAATCGCTCGTATTATGAGGCACGCGTGCCGTGTGTGCCAACGATGCTATTGGAGTCGATGTCGCACCAGAATTTTGCTGATATGCGATATGGTAATGACCCGCGATTCAAGTTCCTGGTAAGCCGTGCGATATATAAGGGCATATTACGCTATCTGTCAAGTCAGTACGGTGTGCCATATACAGTTCAACCTCTGCCCGTAGAGAGCTTTAGCGCGGTGTTTACCGATAGCGCTTCGGCTGATGTTGTGTTGAGCTGGACACCCGTAGAGGATGATTTAGAGATTTCGGCAACGCCCGATTATTACATCGTCTATACTCGCAAGGACGATGGCGGATTCGATAATGGCGTGCGTGTTGATGGCACAAGCGTAAGAATGAAGCAAGAGGCAGGCCATACGTATAGCTATCGCGTTACGGCTGTAAATAGGGGCGGTGAGAGCTTCCCGAGCGAAACTCTTTCGTCGCATCGCGCCAAGAGTGAGCGTGGTCGCGTGCTGGTCGTAAATGGCTTTGACAGAGTGAGCGCTCCGCTGAGTATTCAGGGCGATTCGATAGCGGGATTCTATAACTACTATGATTCGGGCGTAGCCTACGTGGAGGATATCTCGTTTATTGGCGAACAGCGCAATTTCGACCGCCTGCTGTCGCGCTCGGAGAATGATAACAACGCGTTGGGTTCTTGTTATAGCGATTACGAAACCGAAGTTATCGCGGGTAATACGTTCGACTATCCCGTACTGCACGGTCGCTCGATTGTGGAGGTAGGATTTTCGTACTGTTCAACGAGCGTGAAGGCCGTCGAGCAGGGTAGTGTGAAGATGGGTGATTATCCCATTGTTGATTTGATTCTTGGTAAGCAGCGCTCGTGCGAGATGGGACGAGGTACGTCGGGCGTAGAGTTTGAGGTATTCTCGGATAGATTGCAGGATAGAATACGTGATTATACAGCGTCGGGTGGCGCACTCTTTGCGTCGGGCTGCTATGTGGGTAGCGATTTGTGGAACGGCATAGAGTCCGATGGTGATGATAAGGAGTTTGCCCGTCGCGTATTGCATATATCATTCAATGGTGATATGGCTACACGCCGAGGTGTTGCTCGCGTGGTGGCTTCGCCGATGAAGATGGCCCGCCAGAATATCAATTTCAACCGTGAGCCCTCGCGTGATTTCTATGCTGTGGAGTCGCCGGGCTGTATCTCACCTTTTGGCAAGGGTGCATTTATAGCTATGCGTTATGCAACAAATAACCAATCGGCGGCGGTGGGTTACAATGGCGAGAATTACCGTTCGATGGTGATGGCCTTCCCCTTTGAGAGTATTCTCAACGAGTCGGAGCGTCACTCGCTGATGCGTGGTGTGTTGAATTTCTTGAGTGAGAAAAAGAGCGAATAAAGATGAGTGCCTCGAAGAGTTTTCGTAGTTTCTCTATGCCGTTGGGTATGGTTGTCGGAGCATTGTTCTGCCGACAAATAGTGTGGGTTGATGCGGCCCTGCAAGGTCTGCTTACGCCGATATTTATCTTTACGATGCTCTTCTTTACCTTCTGCCGTGTGGATGCACGCAAGATACGCTTCTCGTGGATGCATCTGTGGTTGTTGCTTTTTCAGATAGTAGGCTCATTAGGCGTCTATTATGCTTTGGCGACTATGGATGTGGTGCTTGCGCAGGGTGCTATGATATGTGTGTTGGCGCCTGTGGCTATGGCGGCTGTTGTTATTGGCGGTATGCTTGGCGCAAATATCGAGAGTATGGTGGCGTATAGCCTGCTGTGTAATGTGTCGATTGCGATGTTCGCACCGTTCTTACTACACGCCTTTGGAAATGGCGAGTGTACGATGGCGCAGATTCTGCAACGTGTTGCTCCGCTGTTGATTGCACCTTTTGTTGCTGGTCAGTTTTGCAGATTCGCATTGTCGCGTGTGGGAGCGTGGGTGTCAAATCATAGTCAGATATCGTTTTATATATGGCTATTGTCATTGATTGTAATTGTAGGGCGCACGACCTGCTTTATAATTGACCACAAGGAGGTTGACCGCTTGACGGAGGTGCTGTTGGCTGTAGTGGCATTGATTATATGCCTTGTGCAGTTTGGTGTAGGACGCTACATTGGTAGAAAATATGGCGATACGGTGGCTGGCGGTCAGTCGCTCGGGCAGAAGAATACAGTCTTGGCGGTGTGGCTATCGCAGGCTTTTCTCGATCCCGTATCTTCGGTGGCGCCTACGGCGTATATCGTTTGGCAAAATATTGTCAATAGCTACCAACTGTGGCGTAAAGATGCACAGCGATAATCAATATCGCCAAATCTCAACCAACCTTTCGTTTCGGAAAATATCCGTAGGCAGAATCACCTCCTCTTGAGCAAGAGGAACACGGTGTCTTGTGCCATCTGAAATATCAATCCCAATCTCGGAAAAGGTGCGAAATACCAACTCCGTGCAGTACATCTGCGTGGTGTCGGATAGTTTGTAGTCGTGGTCGAACGAGATATTTTTGCACGAATATAGATAATTTTCTACGGCTACAAGCTGTGCCGTGTCCAAATCCTTGATACGCATAACAGCACCTGATGAGGCTTTGTTAGGGTGGAAGAACTCCTCCAATGATTCATATTTTGTTTTCTCTATACCATCGCGCGATGGCTCAATATGTACAACCTGAAACTGCGAATCCTTGCCGATGATTATACCGACGTGGGAATATCCTCCCTCTGTTGCAATCACGCGA
Source organism: Alistipes sp. (assembly GCA_045646685.1). GTDB lineage: Bacteria > Bacteroidota > Bacteroidia > Bacteroidales > Rikenellaceae > Alistipes. Next base: position 21,174 of record JAZRLD010000069.1, read on the forward strand.
CTCTCAAGCGTACGGCCCAAACGAAATGCAATATCGCCCGAACGGAGATTGGATATGGGTATTTCGGGTGGGGTAGCGACATAATCGTTTCCACCACTACGGCAAGAGGTGATGAGTAAGAGAATGAGTAATATGTAGGATTTATTTAGAGTAAATATCGACATCAACAACCCATTTATCTTCCTGAAGAATGACATCACAATACTCCTTATCCTCCGAGCCGTCGGCGTAAGTAATAGTTGCAGTAACTACAGCACTTGCACCATCTTCGGCTATCTGCTCCTCCGTAATTTCAATCTTCTTGACACCACCTTTAGCATCGATTGACTTGCTGACCTTCTCCATAATTGCGTGGTATAATTCGAGGTCGATGTTTTCATCAAGGGTAGTGTATGCAAGCGCTTTGTCGTAATCACCGTTGGCAATAGCCTTGTAAAAACTCTTTGTCAACGAACGAGGAGAGCGGTCGGCGGCACAACCCGCAGCCGACAACACGAACACGACGATAATTATGCGTAAGAGATGTTTCATATTCACAAATATATAATTTTCTTTGTAAACAAACAAGAAAAGCGTGGCGGAGCTATTTCTTCGCGTGGTGATTTTTTGTATTTTTGCGAAAAATAGAGTTATGGCAAAACAAAAGATAGAGAAGACAAACGCGGCGCGACTACTCGACAGAGCGAAGATTGCCTACGAACTTATTCCCTATGAGGTCGATGAGAATAATCTCGCCGCCACGCACGTTGCCGAGCAGTTGGGCGAGGATATTGCTACGGTTTTTAAGACGCTTATTCTGTGCGGTGACCGCGCGGGACATCTGGTCTGCGTAGTGCCCGGAAATCACGAGGTGGACCTGAAAGCTGCGGCGCGCGTGTCGGGAAATAAGAAGGTGGAGATGCTTGCGATGAAGGAGTTGTTGCCGACCACGGGTTATATTCGTGGCGGTTGCTCGCCCATAGGTATGAAAAAACGTTTTCCTACATATATTCATACCACCTGCTTGGAGCATTCGCATATCTACATAAGCGCAGGCGTGCGCGGCTTGCAGATTCGCATCGCCCCGACTGATTTAATCAACTACGTCGGTGCCGAAGTCGCCGACATCAGCCACGAGATGGGGTAATTTTTGTGTATTTTAATTGATGATTTACATATAAACACCTCCCTGATAGGTATATTGATACTTTCAGCCATAAGATATGGTTTATTTTTGTAGATAATTATGCAAAAAAAAGTTGACTCCCGAAAGAGCCAACTTTAGTGTATTACTTAATGTTAAACTATCTTATTGTGGGAATGCCGAAAATTCTACTATTGACCAATTAGCCTCATCAGCGTCGAGTATTATTGCTTGATATATCGCATTATAATCATCCGTGCATCCAGCTGGAACATATAATTTACAATCACCATCAATCTCAACAGCTCCCATTGGCTCAGTATCATAATTAGTTGGAGGTGTGTTTGAAAGAAATTTAATATTTTTTATATAGGAACTGCCTTCAAAAAGAGCAGAACCGAGATTGTCAACACCTGTACCAAATGTTATTGTATTTATCGTTGAATAAGCAAACGCGCACCTCCCAATAGTCGTAACACAATCAGGAATAATAGCCTCTGTAGCCTCAGTATTAGCAAATGAGTTGGCGGGAATTACTGTAGGATCGGCAAGCTGTACATACACATCATACTCACCATTATCAGGGAATACATAATTAGTGAATGTATAATCTCCTTTTGCGACAAAAGCATCTTCCTTCCATACTTCAATCATAGCACCCTGTTGCAGTGCACTAGCGATAACCTTTTGTGAACTATTATTTACTACGAACTTAAGATGCACCGAACGATTTTTATCTAACACAGCAGCGGCAGGAGAAAATTCAGCCTCACCTGTATCGCCAGTAGTCCACGTTGTTACGCTAACACTCGCCAATTGCATAGCGACAGGCGACAAGGTGAGGGTATAAGTATGAATCTTACCCTGCGCCAATGTGCTGGGGGTAAACTGAGCTGTATAATTCTTACCGCCAATAGTTGCCTCGCAAGTGATAGGCTGCAATGCACCATCTGCAGGGATAACAAGGAAATCTACATTTGTACCAGCAGTGTTAAGTGTCAAATTAAGACCTGTTTTAGTGTGCTCAGCACCCGCGCCTGTTTTGTTGTCCAACACGCCAGTTACAGCATCGAGGTCAGCAGCAGCCATAAAGCTATTAGATGAAATAGATACCTCCGATGCTACAGAGTCACCAGTGTAATTTGCGGCTATTTTGAGATTGATACGCACGAGAGCAAGAGCGTGCTTCATCACAAAATTAGCTTGCGGATCGGCATTATTCACCACATTAGACCAGCCAGAGTACATATAGTCGGTCTGCGTTGCTGACTCCACGGGGATTGCCTCATAATCATCACAATCTGCATCGTAAGGGTAATAAGCAACCGCCTTACCTTCTGTACCGCTAAGCATTGGAACAGGTGCAGTGCTCCAAGAGCTGCCACTGAGAGTCCACTCATTATTGGCATAAGTACCTACATTATCATACGCATTTTCATTAGAGTCGTTAACAAGGGTTACGCCTATAGATGCATTGTTGGGCAGAGATGCGTCATAAATAGGCGCTCTGGTAGTAAGTTCATTTGTAACCTGAATACTCATAGGCACTTTGGTGCTGTCTTCAGGTGTTTCTGATTTGTCTGCACAGCTGGAAATTCCTAAAGCAAGGAAAATAGCAGCCATCATACATAGATACTTCTTCATAACTATAAATGTTTAAGGTTAATAAATAAAAACGATGAATATCAACTGCTTACTAAGTATAATTCAGTGCAGTATTACCACAAATATATATATATATATATTGCAAATTTTTCAGCAGTTTTTTTTCAATTATTTTTTAATTTTATTGAGGGGATACCTATGCGATAGAGATAATATTTTAAGAAAATTTGTATAAAAGAAAAATTATCCCTACATTTGCACCACCAAAAATGAGATGAATCTCTTTTGGCGAGCGTTGATCCTGTAGCTCAGTCGGTAGAGCACAACACTTTTAATGTTGGGGTCCCGGGTTCGAGCCCCGGCGGGATCACGGAAGAAGCGACAATCAGAAATGGTTGTCGTTTTTTTTTGTTTTGTAGGTGTCGATAAGAGTTCTCTTGGCTAATCTGAATATAAGACGTGAATAAAAACAAAAACTCCCCAATACAGCGTATCGAGGAGTTGATGTTCTTAAGTGGAGGCGGCGGGAGTCGAACCCGCGTCCAAACCTGGAGCCCGAAGGCTTTCTACACGTTTATTCTGCGATTAGTCCTCTTGCGCAGGATGGCCACAGACAACCTAACCTTTTGCCGCAGTCTCTAAATTTTCGCACGATAAGCGAGACACATACCGCACTATCCCTATAAAGATGATACCCCATATGAACCGTGACCAAAGGGCGGAGCCACAGCTCGGGATACTCGTCTGCAGACCTCCTTGGGCCCGCGGATTAAGCTAATTTTCCTCGAAAATTAGGCAGCGAGTGCATAGCTATTATTGCCATTTGTAGTTTGAGTGTTGCGATTTACGAGACCCCACACAATGCTCGACGTGCTTACGAACCGACTCTGCAAGCTGTCAAAACCGGTCGCCCCCGTTATGACGGTGCAAAAATAGTGAAAATTATTTGAATTTTAGTATCACTATTGCAAAACTCGATTATAATTTCTACTTTTGTTTTCAGATTTGGTGCTTGTGCCCTTGCTGTGGGTACAAGTGAAAAGGGAATTGGGTGAGAATCCCAAACTATCCCGTAGCTGTAAACTCTTATGATGTTTTGCAAATCTTTACACCACTGATTTATTCGGGAAGGTAGCAAAACAGGAGTAAGTCAGAAGACCTGCCAAGTCGATTCGAGGTTGAAAGTTCTCGAGGGTTAGGCTTTCAATATCGTCAATTTTACACTTTATGTTTTTTTTATTTTCAAGCATCGTTTCTACGGTATTTATATCGTATGGTGTTTGGCTGTTACCGTTAGGTATTACGGGCTTTATTTGTACGGTGGGCTTTAGATATTGAGCACCATTTGTTCGGAATTTAGTATGTGTATGTGTAGTTTTGGGGCTCGCCGTACATTTTGCCCACGCGTGAAATTATGTCATTTTGACTAATATCTTGCACGAAATGGAATTTGGCACAGAAAGTTTTTAAATTTATTTAATAATTACTACCTTTGCGGCTGGTTAGAAGTTTAGGTTAATAAAATTAGGTTAGAAATGGATTGGTTACATTCGCTTTTTATGGGCGAGGGTATCGCTCACACCGTGCTGGTGCTGTCGTTGGTGATAGCCGTAGGTGTAATGCTTAGCAAAATCAAGATTGCAGGCATCTCAATCGGTGTTACGTGGATTCTTTTTGTGGGTATTCTGGCAGGTCATCTTGGTATGAGCGTTGACCACAACACGTTGCACTTTATCAAGGAGTTCGGATTGATTCTCTTCGTATTCTCAATCGGTTTGCAGGTAGGACCGGGATTCTTCTCATCGTTCAAGGAGGGCGGCTTGAAGTTGGTAGGCTGCGCTGCGGCGGTTGTTGCTCTTGGTGCTATTGCTACATACGTTATTCACCTCGTTACGGGCACACCTATGACCACGATGGTTGGTGTTATGTCGGGTGCCGTGACAAACACGCCCGGACTCGGTGCCGCACAGCAGGCATACGCCGATGCTACGGGCATAAATGACGAGACTATCGCTTTGGGTTATGCTGTGGCCTATCCGTTGGGTGTTGTGGGAGTAATCCTATCGCTTATCGCTATACGTTTTATTACGCGCGTAGATTTCGCCGAGGAGAATAAGGCTCTTGAGGCTATGCGTGCCGAGCATACAAATGTTGAGCGCATCTCGGTTGAGTTTACCAATGGCGCACTCGAAGGCCATAACATAGCGCACCTGCGTGAGCTGATAAACCGTTCGTTTGTTATCTCGCGTATTATGCACCACGATGGCACTATCACAATAGCCGATGGTACAAGTGTTCTTAAGATTGGCGAGAAGTTGCGTGTAATCTGTTCTCCCGACGATAGCGAGGCGGTAGTGGCATTCCTCGGCCAGCAGATAGAGATGACCAAAGAGGAGTGGGGTGCAACGCCCGAGTCGCAGACGCAGCTCGTATCGCGCCGTATCATCATCACCAAGCCCGAAATCAACGGTAAGAAGTTCTCCGATTTACGTCTTCGCACGAAGTATGGCATCAATATCACACGCGTAAACCGTGCAGGTATCGACCTCATTCCGTATCAGGGTATGGAGCTTCAGATGGGTGACCGTGTGATGGTTGTTGGAAATGAGAAGGCTATTGAGCAGGTTGCAAACGTGCTGGGTAATTCGCTCAAGAAATTGCGCGAGCCACAGTTGCTCACCATCTTCCTCGGTATTGCGCTCGGTGTGATGTTCGGCTCAATTCCTTTGATGAATATTCCTCAGCCCGTGAAGTTGGGTTTGGCAGGTGGTCCGCTGATTGTGGCGCTCCTTATTGGTCGCTTCGGCCCGCACTTCCACTTGGTGACCTATACTACAATGAGTGCTAATCTTATGTTGCGCGAGGTAGGTCTTGCGATGTTCCTTGCAGGCGTAGGCATTGGCGCGGGTGACGGCTTTGTGGAGGCAATCGTAGGTGGCGGTTACCGCTGGATTGGCTACGGATTTATCATTACCGTATTGCCCTTAATGATTGTAGGTCTGTTCGCTCGCCTGAAACTAAAATTAAACTACTACACGCTGATGGGTTTGTTGTCGGGTAGTATGACCAACCCACCAGCACTTGGTTACTCGAATGCTACATCGGGAAATGATATGCCCGCGCTCGGTTACGCAACGGTATATCCCGTAGTGATGTTCCTTAGAGTAATGGTGGCGCAGATGATGATTATGCTTGCAGTGTAGGGAATTCTGAAAATAAGAATAAGGGTGCTATCCTCGATGGATAAGCACCCTCTTTTGTTATATTTATGCCACGACAAGATATGTTCCCAGCATCAGTATTGTAAGTGTCAAACCTATAAGCGTCATATAAGGAATGAGCTTTAGTCCCTCCTTCATCGAGAGTTCCATCGAGCCGCTTGTGGCGTGGAAGAACGAGCCGTGGGGCAGATGATCCAGCACCGTAGCACCCACATTTACAAGTGCTGCACCCCACACAGCCTGCAATCCTGCGGCAAGCAAGGTGGGTGCAAATGATGCAGAGGCAATTGTAGCACCTGCCGTTGTAGATGCCGTCACGGCCGACATTACCATACTCGATAGGGGTGCGAGCAAGAGTTGTGACGCCTCGCCATCGCCGAGCAGGGAGAGCATATAATCAGTAAGTGTCGAGGCCTTTACGATGCCTGCAATAGCACCCGTGCTGACCAATAGTACGGCCACTACCGACATCTTCTCCAAGCCGTAGGCTATGCTCTGCGAGGTATCTCGCCAGCGACGTGTGGCCAAAATACCCGCCATACCACCTATGGGAAGTGCTATCAGGGGGTCAATGGCTATGCCCATCGTGGGGCGCAACATCAACAGCACGATAACGGTCAGCGGTGCCACCATCGATGCGGCAAACGAGGGTAGGTTATCATCCTCGGCAACTGAATCCGCGTCGCTTCGTTGCGGTGCGGTTGTACCCTTTGCGTAGGTTGGTAGCATCGGGACTATGAGATATACCACAATGAATAGTCCTACAATGGCTGGTAATACACCCGCAAGCATTACCGACGATAGGGGAGCATCGAAATTCTCGGCTGCAATGATAGTGTTGGGGTTGGGCGACATAATGTTTCCACACTTGCCTCCGCCCACCATCGCAAGCAACATCTTCATACGTGAGATACCCATACGTTCGGCTATGATGATGGCTATAGGTGCTACGGTGATGACCGCAACGTCGATAAATACACCTACACCCGTGAGCAACATTGCCGATAGGGCCAATGCGAGGAATATGTGTCGCTGGCCGAGACGATTTACTATGGTGTTTGATATCGAGGCTGCCGCGCCCGTCTTAATCAATACGCCCGAGAGCACTCCTGCTGCTATAATGCGGATTATGGCGGGGGTAATATCCTTCACTCCCGAAATCATATTCGCAACGGTTGTCTCCAAGCCCATACCTCCCAAGAGTCCGCCTACGACGGCTCCGAGCAAGAGAGAATAAACGGGCGAAAAACGGCGTACAATAAGCACTATGGCCACCGCAAGGCCTATGATTGCTCCTAATGCACTATTCATCTTTATTCAAATTTAGAGTGGTTAATCTTACTATCTGTTCGACGGTGCGACGGACATTCTCCTCGGCGAGCTCACGCTGCATAGCCTCTTGAAGTGTTACAGGCCCAGCCACAACGGGTAGAATTGCGGCAAAATCGCTCTCGCGCAACGCCTCGCAATCAGCCACACTACCACCAATGGCTACAACAGGTATGCCCTGTGCTTTGGCTCGTTTCAACACGCCGCTGGGGGCTTTACCCATAACGGTTTGGTAGTCGATGCGCCCCTCGCCGGTGATGACAAGGTCGCTTCCAGACACAATCTCATCGAAGCGTATCGCATCCAAAACCATATCTATACCTGCTCGCAGTCGTGCGCCCAGCACAGCCTGCAAGGCGTAGCCCATACCTCCAGCCGCACCTGCGCCCGGGGCAAAGGCCGCTTCGGCATTTACGACCTTAGCAAAGATTCTCAGGCCTTGGTCTAATTGCTCAACCACAGCGGGTGTAGCACCCTTCTGCGGAGCATACACATAAGCTGCTCCCGTAGGTCCGTAGAGGGGGTTTGTTACATCACACGCAACTTCAATTAAGCACTCTTTAAGTGCTGGCAAAGCGCCACTTGCGTCAATGTGCGCTACACGCTCCAAGTGTGCGCCACAACCTGCCAAGATACGACCGTTAGAATCGTAAAATCGGTATCCCAGCGCCTCCAACATACCCATACCAGCATCGTTTGTAGCACTGCCTCCAATGCCAATAAGCAGATGTCTTGCACCCTGACGCAGAGCATCGGCAATCAACTCGCCTGTGCCGTAGGTGGTTGCAAGTAGGGGATTGCGCTCTTCATCCTTAAGAAGCGTCAATCCGCTGGTCGTTGCCATCTCTATGATGGCCGTTCTACCGTTGTTGACGACTCCATACCGAGCCTTGATTGGTCGCATCAAAGGGTCAGACGTACGTACCTCACGCCACTCTCCATTGAGCGTTGAGACAAGTGCTTGGGCTGTGCCCTCGCCACCATCGGCAATGGCTATCTTCTGCACACGACAATGGGGTAAGCGAGCACGAATAGCCTGCTCTGCGGCTGTGGCTACCTCGAAAGATGAGAGTGAGCCCTTGAACGAATCGAATGCAACGGTTATCTGTTTCATTACGGTTTAGTTTTTATTTTTTTGATGTGGGGCAGTTATTGTCGGATGGTGAGTTGTGGTAGGGACACTCCTTGTCACTACATCCCGAACACTTAGTGTATTTCCGAGCGCGGTAACCTCGCACAATAGCCCTGAGCAACCACGCAAAGACGGCCGCACCGATTAGATATACTATAATATTTTGCCAATCCATATTGCAAATATACAATTATTTCTCGTCGTTTACAACACCCTGCCAACCATCTCCCAACGCCATAACCAAGTTAGCATAATTTATATATTGCTGCGCGAGGATATTGACCATCTGCAACTGCGACTCATACCAAGTCTGCTCGGTCGAAATTACATCCAAATAGTCGTACATACCCATCGAATAGAGAGCCTCGGTAAGCTGGGCTATGCGCCCATTCGCCTTAACATATTGGGCATACTCCTCGGCTTGCGTGCGATAGGTCGTAATAGCCACCAATGCCGACTCAACCTCCTCGAGAGCTGTCAATATTGTCTGTTCAAACTCCTCCACCGCCTCCTTGTAGGCCACGATGGCCATCTTCTCACGATTGCGCAGTGAACCGAAATTAAACAGCGGTTGCGCCAAGCCTCCCGTTGCGCCCCATTTCCAATGTCCGTCGGCAAACAACTCCTTGACCGTAGAGCCAAAAACGCCACCACTGCCCGTAATCGAAATAGATGGGAAACGATTACTTCGCGCAATACCTACGCGCGCCGAGGCGGCTTGCAGGGCGTAATACGACTCCATAATGTCGGGCCGACGACGCAACAAGTCGGAGGGAATACCCGCAGGAATCACCGAAGGCATATTCTCTATTGTCAGCTCACCGCGAAACATTTTTTTGTCCATCGGTTGCGGTGTTTCGCCAAGCAATGTGGCCAACGACAACTGCGCCTGTGCCAACGCTCGCGAGTACTGCGCCACATCAGCCGAGGCGGTATATACAAGGCTCTTTGCTTGGTCTAACTCCAAACCCGTAGAAACACCATATCGCACCATAGAATCCATCAAAGCGGCAGACTCCTCACGAAGACGCAGGCTTCGCTCGGCAATATCAAGACATAGGCGAGACTGCAAGATGGTAAAATATGCCGTTGCGACCTCCTTGCTCAAAGAGAGCATAACACCGCGTTGTGCCCACACCGACGAGAGTAATTCGGCCTGCGCCTCACGCTTTGTATTTCGCAGTGCACCAAACAACGACACGCTCCACGATATGGTGGGTTGTAGCGTAAATTCATAGCTCTCGCCCTCGGGCGTACTATACTCACTCTCGGCCGAAACCTCGGCATTTATCGAGGGTAGGAACGCGCTCCGTGCCACAGCCAAACTATACCGCGCAGACTCCACCCGCAGAGCCGCCACCGCAAGGTCTTTATTATTACTCAAGGCTCGCAGCTCCAAAGAGTCCAGCACCTCGTCGTTATATATACGCCACCAATAACCTCCCACGCTATCCGCAGTTGCAACATCGCCGTAGATATACTTCGAGGGAATATCCACATCGGGCATAGATAGCTGGGGTGCACAGGAGAGGCAAAACAGAGTAGCGACCAACGCCGTAAGAAAAGTTTTCATATCATCAGTATTTTATTTCACGTCGTTTCTCAAACCCGCCAATCTTCGCCACCAAATAGTAGGCAGCAGGGTAGAGGAATATACCCACCAACGTAGCCATCAGCATACCACCCACAAGCGCCACGCCCATAATATTTCGTGCCGTAGAGTATATTCCCGATGCAAATACCAACGGCATAACGCCCAAGATAAAGGCAAAGGCGGTCATTATAATAGGCCTTACTCGCTGGCGCGCCGCACCTATAGCCGAGTCGAGCAACGATATATCGCGCGAGCCGAAGAACGACGCATCGGCATACTCAACCACCAAAATAGCATTCTTGGCCGCCAAGCCGATGAGCATCACGAGCGATATCTGCATATAGATATTATTCACATACACCGCATTCACTGCGTGCGCCGCAACCACAGCCGCCAAAGCTCCGACAACGGCAATAGGCACACTCATCAGAATAGCCAACGGCAATCCCCAACTATTATAGAGCGCCGCAAGCGACAGGAAGACAAACAACAACGCCAGCAGATATACCGCCACACCGCTCTTCGATGCATTGGCCTCCTGATATGACATTCCACTCCACGAGAAACCCACATCATCGGGCAGTACGTCGCCTGCAATGGTCGAAATATCTTTCATCACATCGCCCGTCGAGGCCTTGGCCGAGGGTGTTACGGTGAGCGAGATGGATTCATTGAGATTAAAGAGTGTGATATACTCAACACCAATCGTATCTCGCACCGAAACAAATGCCGATAGCGGGACGCTCTCGCCGTTGCTATTCTCGACAAAATAGTAATCCAGCGAACGGCTATTCAGACGTCTGTCGGGCGAGGCCTGAATATAGGATTGGTAGAGCTTGCCAAACTTATTGAAGTTACCTATATAACTACCGCCCAAATAGGCCGACAGAGAGTTATATATATCCTCTAGCGCCACACCCTGACTCATTGCCTGACGTTTGTTGACCTCTATTCGTCGGCGTGGAATATCGGCATTAAACTGCGTACTTACCGATGCGATAGAGGGCGTCTGACGCAACGAGTCCATCAGATGATATGTCTGCTCGACAAGGTATGCCGTACCGCGTCCCTCAAGGTCCTGCACCTCGAGCGTTACACCCGACGTAACACCCAAGCCGGGTATAGAGGGTGGAATAAAGGCGTAGCACTCCGCCTCGGGTATAGCCACATAAAGCTCCTTGGTCAGTTGGGCTGCGATTTTCGCTGCGGAGAGTTTTCTTGCGGAGTAATCCTTCAGCACGGCGAATATAATTCCGCTATTTGTCGAGCTTATTCCTGCCATCATATTAAATCCCGCTGCCAGCGAAGTAAACTTCACCTCGGGGCGTGATACCACAACCTGCTCGACGTGGCGCATTGCGCGCATCGTAGTCTGCAGAGATGATGCATCGGGCGTACCAACAAAGACCATTAAGTAGCCCTGATCTTCTTCGGGCAAGAATCCCGACGGAAGTATCTTCCAGCCAACAAACGTCAGGCAGAGCGTAACCACAATAAATATGGCCGTGCGTGTGGCGTGCTTTACAATCGTCGTGGTAAAATTATTATATCGCTCCATCAGCCTATCAAACCAGCGATTAAATGAGGCAAAAAAGCCACTTTCTACCCGCTTGTGCGGTCGAAGCAACATAGCACACAGCGCAGGCGAGAGTGTCAAGGCATTAAACGCCGAGAAGACTATTGCCGTAGCAATGGTTATAGAGAATTGGCGGAACAGCAGGCCCGTGATTCCCGAGGTAAACGACACGGGGATAAATACGGCTAACAACACAACGGTTGTAGCGATAATGGGCGACGACACCTTACGCATAGCATCTATCGTGGCCTCTCGGCGATTCATCCCGCGCTCGATATTCACCTGCACAGCCTCCACCACAACGATAGCATCATCTACAACCAAACCGATGGCCAGCACCATACCCAGCAACGATATGACATTTAACGAAAAACCCAATAACGGGAAGAGCATAAACGTACCCACGAGCGACACGGGAATAGCCACCAGCGGGATAATCGTAGCACGCAAATCCTGCAGGAAGAGATAGATGATTACAATCACCAGCAGGAGCGCGATGATAAGCGTTCGGATTATATCCTTTACTCCATCATTAACATTCTTTGTACCATCTACAACCGTATAGATATTCACGCCATCGGGCAGGCGGTCGGTCAGCTCCTCCACAACAGCCTTCACACGTCCGCCCACCTCTACGGCATTACTGCCCGGCTCCTGATACACGACAATGAGTGTCGAAGGATTATCCCCCAACATAGAACGTATGCCATAAGTCTGGCTTCCAAGTGCCACGTCGGCTACATTCTCCAGACGCACCTCATTACCATCGTTGTCGAGCGAGATGATTATCTGCGAAAACTCCTCGGCCGAAGATATTTGCGGCGGCAGCGCAACGGTGTAGGTATATACCGCATCCTCGGGCGCGGGCTCTGCGCCAAACTTACCTGCGGGATACACGCCACTCTGCGTGCGAATAGCCGACAACACCTCGTCAAGGCTCAAACCGTAGTAGTGCAGTCTGTCGGGCTTAATCCATATACGCATAGCATATTCGCCCGCACCCATAATAGATACCTTACCCACGCCATTTATCTTGGCTATTCTATCTTCGAGATTTATGTAGGCGTAGTTCGACAAAAACTCATCGTCGTAACGCCCATCACTCGCCAAGGCATACACCATCAAAAATCCCGTATCGCTCTTGCGCGTAACAACGCCCTGCGACACCACCGATTGCGGCAGTTTCGCCGTGGCGGCAGCCACGTTGTTCTGCGTAAAGATTGCGTCCATATCGGGCGAGGAGCCAATATCGAAAGTAACCTGCATCGACATCGTTCCATCGTTGGCGCTCGTGGTCTGCATATAGAGCATATCGCTCACGCCAATAACCTCCTGCGCCAAAGGCACCGCCACCGAGTTATTCACCGTCTCCGCATCGGCACCGACATACGAGGCCGACACCTGCACAACGGGAGGCGTTATATCGGGGTATTGCTGGATAGACAAATTCCACAGCGCCACCACACCCATAAGCGTCATAGCTATGGCCAGCGAGATGGCAAATACTGGTCGTTTAATGAAGAACTCACCCATAATTACTCTACGTTTTGCGGTACTACCTTCGCTCCATTTCGCAGTTTCTGACTGCCCGTTACAGCTACGCGCTCACCCTCTGAAAGACCGCTTTGAACAACCCAACGGCTACCCAGTGTCTCGGCTGTGGTTATGCGGCGATACTCTACGGTACTATCCGCGCGCACTACCCACACCGACTCTATGCCCTGCGTGCGATTTACACACTGCTGCGGAATGGTAATGATGCGTTGCTTGCCGCCTATGCCCGTCTCCACACGGCCATACTCGCCAGCTTTTAACTGCTGGTCGGGATTGGGAAAATCCACGACTAAAGTTATCGTACCGCTTGTGGAGGAGATATTCTGTTTGGTGTAATCATATACGCCCCGATGCTCATACTCCTCGCCATTGGCAAGATACAAGACAACGTCTGTAAGCAACCCCCGATTGTCGTAGAGCGTGCGGCCCGCAGCGTAGCGCATATACAGCGACGTAGGAATAGCAATTTCCGCCGAAAGAGTATCTGTATTGGAGATAGTTGTGAGTGTCGAAAACTCCGTACCCGGACCAACATAGTCGCCCTCGTGCGCATTGCTCCACGCAATGATTCCATCAATAGGGGAGTAGATATTGGCATAACCCACCTGCAGGCGTGCATTCTCCAACGATTGTCGCGCCGACTGCACAGAGGAGCGAGCCGAAGCATACGTAGAAGTATATTGGTCGAGTTGAGCGCGCGAGATGGCATTTATCTTGGCCAGCGGCAGAGCACGTTCATAATTGTTCCTTGCCTCCACCTCCTGCGCCTCGGCGGCAGCCAACTGCGCTTTGGCGGCATAGAGCGTAGTATTCAAAAGGTCGGCATCCAGCACAAAAAGCAAATCACCCTTGCGCACGGGCATACCCGCCGAGAAACTCTTTTTAAGCAGATAGCCATTCACGCGCGGCTGAATTATGGCGTCGTAATTACTCTTCAGGTGAGTGACAAAATCATACCGCATAACCATCTCCTCGGCCGTGGCCGTAGCCACCTCGATTGTCATCGCAGGCATAGCCGTCGGCTCCTTTTTATGATGGTGACACGAGGCGTAGAAACACGCAAAAAACAACAAAGAAAACAGCATAACTCTCCGCATAATAAAAACGTTTTAAATTGTAAGTAATGCGGTCAAAAAATATGCCATCGGAGCCCTTTTCGGACTACCGAAAAAGAGTTAAATGCTTTTTACACACGATTTTTGCTCGAAAATTATTTGGTTTTTAGAAATTTTCATATATTTGCGCAAATAACAAACCAATAAACGATAATTGATATGAAAAACTTGGTAGACCAGATCAATGCACAGGTTGAGATTTTCTCAGCTAATGCTGCTGCACAGGTAGAGAAGAACAATAAGGCTGCAGGTACACGCGCTCGTAAGGCTGCGCTCGAGTTGACTAAGCTTCTTAAGGAGTTCCGTAAGGTTTCTGTAGAGGAGGCTAAGAAGTAATCTATAGTGCAACCAAATACATAGAGGACTGTTCCTGTGGGAGCAGTCCTCTTGTGTTTTATAGTTCGACTCCAGCCCTCTCAAATAGTCTGCTTTGCGCGGAGTCTATGCCGATATTTTCATTCAGCGGTGTAGCCCGATTATGGTCATCGAGATAGTATCGCTCGGAGGTATAATCATAGTCAAACGACACCAGCGAAGCCTCAAAATCGATATATGGCGATGCGATTGACGCCATATCGGCCACGGTATGGAACACCGAATAGGTTGTGGCGGGGACATTTTTATTATATAGCGCGGCCTCGGCTTTCTCTTTAAATAGCAACTTGTATTTATCAGAAAACCACGTAAAAGAGGCAACGTGCAACTGATAATATGTAGCGGTAGGCGTGGCGTGCAGGAATCTCTCCTCGTCAGTGTCAAACAAATCCTCGCCGTGGTCGGCACAGTAGAGCATTGCCGAGCATATTTCGGGATAGGAATCGAGCGTTGTGATAATCTCATTCAAGACATAATCGGTATATAGAATCGAGTTATCGTAGGCATTGCGAATCCTATCAACATTTGCCTTTTCTATGGCCACATCATCGTCAGGCAGGAAGGCGGCGAACTCGCGCGGATAACGCTGGCGATAGCTATAATGCGAGCCGTAGGTATGCAGGACAAATAAAATCTTACGAGAGCAATCCTCTGCCAAAGCCTTTCGCATCACCTCGGCTAACTGCGCGTCGTAATGCGGTGCATCGAGATAGATTGTAAAATTTGCGTCGTTCGCCAGCTTATCAATCATAGCCCCTTGAGGTTGCTGATTTGAGATAAAATAGGTCGTAAATCCCGCCTCATTAAAGAGTGCCAGAATACCCGAACGCCGATACAACTCCCGATGCTCCGAAGTATGAACAGACGATAGAATCATCGGCACGCTCTTATGCGTGGTATTGCTCTGCGTAGTAATCTGCCGAAACAGCACAATATCATCGCGGCTGGAGAGCAGGGGATTGGTTGCTCGCTCATAACCGTATAGTTGCCAATTTGCGGCACGCGAGGCCTCGCCAATAACCAGCACATATACCTCTCGGACATCAGTCGCAGGTAGATGTTCTGCGTGATATAAAAATCCCTCGGAGGTCTGTTCGTAGTGGTCTATTCTATATTTCTCCAAGATTGCCAAACCGAGATTGTAACTCACATTTATCGGGAATACATCGCCCCGCAACACACGCCACGCATCTCCGCGACAGCCTGATATCAAAACTATAAGTCCCGCAACAAACGATATACCGCCAATGGCATACATTCTATGGCGAGTGGAGTTTTTCAGTTCAATATTTTTACGTATATGAAGGGCCGCCAGCAACAAAAGCGGAAGATAAACGATTATGACAAATATAACAGCAGGGTAGATATTACTCAACAATTCTCTTGCTTCACCCGGATTGGTGGTAATTATATTAAGGAACATATCAGTAGCCACAACCGAGCCACCAAACAGAAACGACAGCACCACCTGAAACGCGCTGAAAAAGATAAACGGCAGACCATACCACACCATACGTCCCGAGTGGCGGGATAGGGCGGCAAAGAGGGTATATGCACCAAGTGGCAACAACACCCCAACAAAAGAGAGTGATAGGGGATTTTTCTCGGTATAGGTAAGAATCAATATGGGCAACATCAACGTCGTTACGTAAATTGCGGCGAGCAGTGTTGCGTCATATATCCTCTTTCTAAACATCAAAATGCTTCGTTTACATTGATTATCAAGCCTTGCGAATGGCGACCAAAACCGTAGTCTATTCGCAGGGCTGTTTGTCCTGCTATGGCCAAACGTAAACCAACACCTGCATTGGGAAGTATCTTTGAAGCGTCGAAGTTTTTGCCATAATCGAAGATGCTACCCGCACCGCCCCACGCACATACGCCAATAGGACCATATATGGTTTGACGCAACTCAAGCTGCGCCGTCAGCATCTTTCGGTCGGTATAACGACCATAGTAGTATCCTCGCATACGACTTGTTCCACCCACCGATGGCCAATAGAACCACGGTGTTGCCGATGACCACAAATCACCATACAAATCTACTGCCATAACTCCACCTTGCCACAACGGCTGGAAATAATCGGCCTGCACGACAAAATGAAAGAGCGTTTTATCGTAGTCTCCCAAACCTTTGGGTAGCACCTCACCCAAAAGCGAGATATAGAATCCACGGGTTGTCGTGAGGGTATTATCGCGCGTATCATACACGCCATTTAGAGATATGCCTGTCGTATATGCTGACCTTACGTGCTGCCCGCCACCTATAAGATAATCCTCGCCAGCAGTATCAAATGAATCACCTTTACCATAGCGGAGATTTACGCCTGCACCGAGCCAAATATTTCGTGCAAATCGGCGCATATAGCGCAGGGTAGAGGTCATATCTCGCTGGATATATTTCGTGCGGGGATTATTATCTGCCGCATCATAACCCAAGCCCCAAAATCGCACGGGAAGTGAGCCGCCACCTATGTCGTATATGAGTTTGTCTTTTCCCGCACCAAAATAGTTTACGCCAGACAACTGCACACGGAAAAATCCACTAACCGACACCATACCCGCCAACGAAGCACTCGACTGCAACGCGTTATCGCGCCCCGAACGGTATTGGGCCGTAGCAGCAGCCGTAACGGCAAGATTTGTCTCCTGGGTATATGCTATTCCGAATTGGCTCTCGAGTTGGATTTTCTCGCTATTGAAAAGAGGTTGCGAGAGTGAGCCTACGACTCTTTGCAGGAAGGTTTTGCGCGACGCCAGAGCGAGATTATATCTCACGGCATCGTAATCTATCGGGTCGTAATATGTTGTTTGTTTTGTGCGGACGGTATCCCTTGACAATGTAATATCCCCCGCCACAGCTACATTTGCGGCAAGCAGAATCATTACAATTGTAAGAGAGAATAATCTCATCGGCGACTATCGATATTTATTAACTATTCGCAAGAACTCCTCCTGATCGGCCTTCGAAAATTCACCCTTCTTGCAATACACCAACTCGCCCTCCTTGGTTACAATCATCAGGATGAACATATTATTACAATCGCCCAATCCCCACTCCTTTGCTACGTTGCAATCGGTGTCGGTGATAATAATAGCCTTGTTCTTCTCTGTTCGCTTACGAGCCAACGCACGCACGATACTATTAGGGAAAACCGTATCTTTAAGGTTGATGATACCAAAACCCTCGATATTCGGGCCCGCCGCAAGTTTATTCTCCTCCAACTCCATAATAAAATCGTGGTTCTGGCGGTGCTTGTCGGGATCGACATAGAATATGAGCATATTCTTATCACCCCAATAAGGCATATGCGTAGGTTTATTTCTCAAGTCTCGCAACTCAAGATTCTCAACCATATGAGGCAATGGCTCCGTTACTTGCTCCTTATCTTGGGCATTAACAGAGATGGCAAACATTAGTATAAATAAAGTGACGATATACTTCTTCATAGTCGATATTAGGTTTATTTTCGAAAAACGGTGTAAATTTATGAAAAAAAAGCGGGACTCAAATAAATTATCTATTTTTAGCCTATAATTTAGCGTTTTAGAACATTTTTACAATCCAAAAGTAGGTTTGACAGAGCATATTCTCCTCCGCCCGAAATTACCAACGTAATGTATATGCCCATATATACAAACACCAACCTCGAGGCATCGGCGGAGAGCGCTCCCGCAACAAAAGCCTCCCACAGCGCAACAGCCGACACGACAACCATCAGCAGCGAGGCTACACGCGTTCCGACACCCATAATTATCATTGCGGCAAACAACCCTTCAAAGAGTATCGTTATGGCAAACGACGTGGCTTGGCTAAAGCCGAGAAGGGATTGAAACCCTAAAACATAGTTATCATAATCCTGCAGCTTACCGACTATGTGCAGCAGCATCACACCACTGATGAAGATTCGCAAAAACAGAATTGCCATATCACAAGAACGGGACTTTATCATACTCAAAAATATTTCTCAACATAGTGACGTTCAAAAAATATTCCATCGCATCATTTTGCCTAAATTTTGCGACTCTGCGAAAAAGAGTTATATTTGCAAAAACATCAAATTTTAGAGCATTATGAAACAAAAGATACTTTTTGTCTGCCTGGGAAACATCTGCCGTTCACCGGCTGCGCACGGCGTTATGGAGGATGTGGTTGCGGCTAACAATTTGACCGATAGGGTAGAGATTGATTCGGCAGGAACATACGGCGGCCACGCAGGCGAGTTGCCCGACCCGCGTATGCGCTCGGCGGCATCGCGCAGAGGTTATAACCTCACGCACCGTTCACGCAAATTTCGCGAGGATGATTTCTATGAGTTCGACAAGATTATCGTGATGGACGATAGCAACTACGAAAATGTATCGCGCTTGGCTCCCGAACGGGCATATTTGAATAAAGTCTTCCGTTTTGTGGAGTTCTGCACGCATCACCCCGAGTGGACATACGTGCCCGACCCATACTACGAAGGTCGTGAGGGTTTTGAGTTGGTGTTAGACCTTTTGGAAGATGGTTGCGAGGGTCTGATGACGCAAATTAAAAAAGAGTTATAGAAAGGTGGGATCTTATACACCTTTCTATAACTCTTTTCTTAATCGGCATATCTTAGAAAATCAAAATCGTAACTAATAACTTTTGTTGGGTTATTAAGTACCACTCTAATCATACGATAGCGATTATTTAATTCTAAAGCAGTTGGAAATTTCCTATTTTTTGATTTTATCAATACATAATATGTACCATATGGAACACTAATATCATACATTCCAGTAGAATTTACAATAGTAGTATATTTCACTAAGCCTTTTTCTATTATATTGTCTTTTTCAACTGTTAATTTCACGCCAAGTTCTTGAATTATATCTTTGTCGCTAATTTTTAGACCTGACTTTTCGTAAGATATAGTTTCTCCATAATACCGTCTTAGTTCTCCAAAATTTATCCATTTGTCTATCAATGATTGATATGTTTCCCATGTTTGTCTATCTGGAATTTTATAAGTAGGCGAATACTTAATAAACATTACCTCTGCTCCTAAATCAGGTCTATATCCCAAATAATCATTGTGGTAATATTGAATAACACCTTGAACTTTACATTGTTGAGCAGATGCATTAAAGCACAATATGCTTAAAAAGCATATAATAAAAAACTTTTTCATATTACCGATTCAATTATTAGATTTTTAATATCGTCAAAAGATTGTCTAACTGCGATCCTCTCAATTTTATAGGGAGATGAACCATCACAGTCTGAGGTGTAAAAATTAATGTATGAAGTATCGTATGATACTTTCATAACATTTGCAATACTTTTAACGTTAATTGCGATTTTAGTACCACAATCAGTTTGTACTTGAATAAATCCTCGCATATTTTTAGAGATTTAAGTCTTAGGCTCCATAAGACTATTATACAAAAGAAAGTGTGGAGCTGACTTTCGTTTATCTGATAAGAGGCTCTGGAATGCCCAAACTGAAATAAACGACACAAGACCCCACACCCATATACGATATGGAGTCTTAGCCACATATCAATACAGATGAAGAGTGTTATCATCATCCTTTCAGTTTTGAAATTTTCCAGATTTCTTATCAAGGATTAAAGCGAAAACACTTTCATTAAAATATGTAATATTGAGAGCTTATCGCTCACAACACTACAAAGGTAAAAAAGATTTCGCAAATGACAACACTCTATTGGGATCTTGTTTAAAGAAAATAACTTATTTCTTTATTGCTTAACGAATAAATTAAGATTAATATAAAAAAAGGTGCTAACAAATCAATGTTAGACACCCTTCTTTCCTATTTCAGCAACTCGGGTAGGAACGAACTTATTATAAGTATTGCAATTCCTGCCAGCAAAACCACAATCGTTTTGCGCGAGCAGCCTTTCCACTCCTTGAGGATTATACCCCACACGTTTGAGAAGACAACGTTGAGCGCCATCAGGATACACCAGCTGAAGGTCAGAAGCGACGGAGAGTCTGTCAAGAATCCCTTACCCAAACTCAAACCGAAGAACTGACTATACCACAGCACTCCAGCCAAAGCGCAGAAAAGCAGGTTATTAGCCCAAAGCGAAGACTTGCCATAGTCCGCGAATGTCTTGTTGTGAGCATTCTGGCAGAGGCAATATACAGCATTGGTCATAAAGCCGCCCAACGTCACCATAAATGTAGCGGGCAAGGTCTTGTAAATATCAGCCGTAGCATCGCCGAAGTTAAGCACCTCGCCAAAGCCCAAACCAATATTAAAACAAGCGCTCATAAATCCCGCCAAGAGAGCAACGGCAATACCTTTAGTAAAGTTAAAATCCTTCACTGCGGCACGCTTCTCCTCCTCAGAGAGCGACTGCGACTTCATATGTCCCGCCACGCCAATAACGGCAATACCCAAAAGCGTAACTACCACGCCAATCACAACCGATGCAGTCAAATCGCCGGGACGGCCAAGCAATAGGGGAGTGAGGATTGTTCCCAAACCTGCACAAGTACCGAGAGCAATCGACTGACCGAGCGCCACACCCAAATAACGCATCGAAAGACCGAAGGTCAAACCTCCTACGCCCCACAATACGCCAAACAGAGCCGTCAACATACTCTCCTTGGGATGAGCGAGGTACAACTCCGCAAGCGAACTACCCTCGGGTACGGCCAACATAGCACCCAAGATAGGGAACACCAACCAAGCAAAGACACCCTGCACGAGCCAATACGACTCCCAGCTCCACTGCTTGATTTTATTGATTGGCACATAGCTACTCGACTGACAGAATGCGCCAATGGCTATAATCAATAAGCCTATTATAATCTCCATACGTTATGCGCGCTTTGATGTAACTTCAGCCTCATACTTATTTACGTCGGCGATAAACTCCTCGCCAACGGGAACGCCATTGCGCAAGCAGAACATATCCCACACAGCATTCCACGGCAATGACTTACACTCCTCCAACAGAGCCAAACGCTCGAAGCCCTTACCCTCAGCCTCATACTCACGCAAAGTTGTGATAGGCTCCAGCAACGCCTGCAACAAGCACTTCTGCGTAGCACGCGCACCGATAACGTATGCGCCGATACGGTTGATAGATGCATCGAAGTAATCCAAGCCAATATGAACACGGCCCAAAGCGTCGCAACGTACAATCTCCTTTGTCAAATCCAAAGTCTCGTCGTTGATGATTGTCACGTGGTCAGAGTCCCAACGCACGGGACGGCTCACGTGCAGCATAACCTCGGGAGTAAAGAGCAACAGAGATGACATCTTGTCGGCAATAGACTCGGTGGGGTGGAAGTGGCCTGTATCCAATGTTACCATAATACCCTTCTGGGCTGCGTAGCCAATATAGAAATCGTTGCTACCTACGGTATAGCTCTCCAAGCCGATACCGAACACCTTTGACTCAACTGAGTCGCGCATCCACTCGTACTTCTGCTCCAAAATCTCGTCGAGCGACTGCTTCAAGATAGCACGATACTTCATACGGTTTACAGTGATATCCTTCGAGCCATCGTGAATCCAGATGTTGAGCATTGCGGGGTCACCCTGGCGGCGGCCCATCTCGTCAGCAATAGCGCGGCAACGCTTAGTATGCTCTACCCAAAACTTGCGAATATCCTCCTTGGGGCTTGCGAGTGTCAAATCCTCGCTCTTGGGGTGAGAGAACGATGTTGAGTTGAAGTCGAGCTTCATACCATTCTTCTCGGCCCACTGCATCCAGCTCTCGAAGTGCTTAGGCTCAAGCTCATCGCGGTCGGCAGGGCCCGTCTCACGGAAATCAGCATAGCTGGCGTGAAGGCTCAAGCGATGCTTGCCGGGCAAGAGCGAGACAACCTTCTCGATATCGGCCTGCAACTCCTCGATTGAGCGAGCCTTGCCGGGGTAGTTACCCGTAGCCTGAATACCTCCGGTCAATGCACCAGCATCTTCAAAGCCACTAACATCGTCTGCCTGCCAGCAGTGCAGCGACAACTGAATCTTCTGCAAAGTATCCATCGCAGCGTCGGTATCTACGCCCAATGCTGCATAACGCTCCTTGGCTATCTCATAAGCCTTCTCTATAAGTTCTTGTTTCATTGTATTTAGGTTTTAAGTTATAACTCTTTATATACGTTCAAATATTTCTCATACGCAGCTCTCCACGCCTCCTCATCTTGCGGCTCGTAACGCTTGCGGTCGTCGAGAGATTCGCGAATCATAGTGCGCATATCCGAAATGGTATTCACCACACCTGCCCACTTGGCCTGCATCATTACGTTTCCTATGGCTGTTGACTCCGATGAGCCAGTCTCCACGGGAATACCTATGGCATTTGCCGTACATTGGTTGAGCATAGCATTGCGCGCACCGCCACCAATTACATACAATCGCTCGATAGCCACGGGCGACAACTCGCGTAGCATCTCCACCACCTGACGATAGCGCAAAGCGAGTGACTCAAAAATACAACGCACATACTGTCCTACGCTTTCGGGCGCAGGCTGAGAAGTTGCTTGGCAATACTCCGCAATGGCCATAGTCATCGAGGCTGGATTTGCAAAGCAGGGCGCATCGGGATTTATCAACGAGCGGAACGCCTCCTCCTTCTCGGCGGCGGCAATCAAATCGCCATAGCTCATCTCTGGCCACTCGGTGCGGCAACGCTCCAAGAGCCACATTCCGCAGATATTTTTCAGCACGCGGATAGTGCCCTCAATACCGCCCTCGTTAGTGAAGTTCATTGCAAAGCTCTGCTCCGATATTATCGGCTCCTGCGACTCTATACCCATCAGCGACCACGTACCCGAACTAAGGTAGGCCGACTTCTCATCCTCCATCGGAACGGCCGCCACAGCCGAGCCTGTGTCGTGACTCGCCACAGCAACCACGGGTACTGCACCCAAACCCGTCAGGCGTTGCACCTCCTCGGTCAGCGTACCAATCTGCTCACCTGGCATAACCATACGGCCGAAGTTATCGGCAGTCAAGCCCAGAAGCGAGAGAATATCCTCGTCCCAGAGCTTTGTACGGGGATTTATCATCTGTGCCGTAGAGGCTATGGTGTACTCGGTAACCATCTCACCCGAAAGCAGATATGCCAACGCATCGGGGATAAAGAGAATCTTCTCCGCCGCAGCCAAAGCCGAGCAGTTGTTACGGCGCAGTGTGTCGAGCTGGAAGACAGAATTAAAATTCATTATCTGAATACCCGTCTTTTCGTATAACGTCTTGCGAGGCATACGCTCAAAGAGTTTCTCGGGCGCACCGACAGTATGCGGATCGCGGTAGCAATAGGGGAGTCGCAACATTGCGCCATCATTACCAAAGCATACAAAATCAACACCCCACGTGTCGATACCTATCGACTCGATATTTACGCCAAGTGCAGCAATTTTTGCCAAGCCGTCAACAACAGATTTGTATATAGCGGGAAAGTCCCAATAAAAATGTCCCTGCATCTCAACAATGGGGTCGGCGAAGCGATGAATCTCCTCCATAGAGATTTTACCATCGCAGAGCGTCGCCAAAATCACGCGACCGCTGGTAGCTCCCAAGTCGATAGCAGCAAAATGATGAGTAGCCATCGTAAAGTAGTTTTAAGTTTCTTAGGTTGGTTGCGCAAACAGAGGCGCAGTATAAATTGTAACAAATTTACGAAGAATATTTTTGTTTTTAGCATATTATTCCAACCAAAATTGGAGATATAGTGGATTTCTTTAATCAATCGGCAATAAATCTCGACTGCGATTATTATATCTAATAGCAGATTATATCATTTATGATATATAAATTTCATAAAACGAAAATGTTTTTCTACCTTTGTGGGCAATTACGATGATGGATAAAGGGAAAATTACACGCAAAATAGAGCACGAGAGACGGGTTGTGCGGGATATGATTACGCTGTATTGCCGTAAAAATCACAACACAAAGCAATTGTGCGAGCAGTGTAGCCAACTTGCGGCATACGCCGACGAGCGCACACTCAAATGCCCACATATGGCCGAGAAGAGTTTCTGTTCGCAGTGCAAGACTCATTGCTACAAGCCCGAGATGCGCGAAAAGATTCGTCAGGTGATGCGTTATTCGGGACCAAGAATGATTTTCCACCACCCAATAGCGGCTCTCCGTCATTTGTATTACACACAGCAGGAAAAGTTAAATTCAAACAAATAATAGACGATGAAACAGGACAATCAGATTTTTGATCTTATCTCTGAGGAGCGCGCACGCCAGATGCGTGGTATCGAGCTTATCGCATCGGAGAACTTCGTAAGCGAGCAGGTTATGGCCGCTATGGGTTCAGTTCTCACAAACAAGTATGCCGAGGGTTATCCCGCAGCACGTTACTACGGTGGTTGCGAGGTAGTGGACACGGTAGAGAAGTTGGCTATCGAGCGTTTGTGGGAGTTGTACGGCGCAGAGTATGCTACCGTACAGCCCCACTCAGGCGCACAGGCAAATATGGCGGTATTCTTCGCTGTATTGAAGCCCGGTGACACATTTATGGGTCTCGACTTGGCACACGGTGGTCACCTCTCACACGGTTCACCCGTAAATATGTCAGGTATGTACTTCAACGCTATCGGCTACCAGCTCAGCGAGCAGACAGGTACTATCGACTACGAGGATATGGAGCGCAAGGCATTGGAGCACAAGCCCAAGCTCATCGTTGGTGGTGCATCGGCTTACTCACGTGAGTGGGATTACAAGCGTATGCGCGAGATTGCTGACAAGGTAGGCGCTATCTTTATGGTGGATATGGCTCACACAGCAGGTCTTATCGCAGCAGGCGTATTGGATAACCCCGTAAAGTATGCTCACATCGTAACATCTACAACTCACAAGACTCTTCGCGGTCCTCGCGGTGGTATCATCTTGATGGGTAAGGATTTCGAGAATCCCTGGGGCTACACAACTCCCAAGGGCGTAGTGAAGATGATGTCACAGATCTTGAACTCAGCTGTATTCCCCGGTATTCAGGGTGGTCCATTGGAGCACGTTATCGCAGCTAAGGCAGTAGCTTTCGGCGAGGCTTTGCAGCCCGAGTATAAGGAGTACCAGAAGCAGGTGCAGAAGAACGCAGCAGCTATGGCTGAGGCCTTCGCAAAGCGCGGTTACACAGTAGTATCTAACGGTACTGACAACCACTTGATGCTTATCGACCTTCGCTCTAAGTTCCCCGAACTTACAGGTAAGTTGGCAGAGCGTTGCTTGGTAGCAGCTGATATCACTACTAATAAGAATATGGTACCCTTCGATTCTCGCTCACCTTTCTTGACTTCTGGTCTTCGTTTCGGTACACCCGCAATCACTACACGCGGTGTGAAGGAGGATAAGATGGACTACATCGTTGAGCTTATCGACCGCGTATTGCACGACCCCGAGAATGAGGAGAACATTGCAGCAGTTCGCAAGGACGTAAACGCTATGATGGAGCAGTACCCCTTGTTCGCTTGGTAAGATAATTAAGTTATCTATATATTAAGGGTGTTGACCTCGATGGGTTGACACCCTTATTGTTTTGCCAAAAATAAAAGGCAATAGAAAATTTTATACCAATTTATTCGTTAATATCGTAGCTCGGGTGAAAATTCTATAAAATAATTACAAAAAGTGAAACAAAAGGGTTTCAGATTTCGTAATAGTGAGAAAGTGAAGGCAATTTATGCCACGCAAAGGTTTAACGAAAATTATAAAACGATTAAGATATGCGTCAATTAAAGATTACAAAGTCGATTACCAATCGCGAGAGTGCTTCGCTTGATAAATATTTGCAGGAGATCGGTAAGGAGGACCTCATCACCGTAGAGGAGGAGGTAGAACTCGCGCAACGTATCCGCAAGGGCGACCAGGAGGCATTGGATAAGCTTACGAAGGCCAACCTTCGTTTCGTGGTATCAGTAGCAAAGCAGTATCAGAATCAAGGACTTAGCTTGCCTGACCTCATCAACGAGGGTAACTTGGGACTTATCAAGGCTGCCGAGAAGTTCGATGAGACACGAGGCTTTAAGTTCATCTCGTATGCTGTTTGGTGGATTCGTCAGTCAATCTTGCAGGCGCTGGCCGAGCAGTCGCGTATCGTTCGCTTGCCTTTGAATCAGGTGGGTTCGCTCAACAAGATTAACAAGGCTTTCGCACGCTTCGAGCAGGAGCACGAGCGTACACCATCACCCGAGGAGTTGGCAAACGAGTTGGAGCTTCCCAAGGAGAAGGTGTCAGACACCTTGCGTGTGGCTGGTCGTCACATCTCGGTGGATGCGCCCTTCGCCGATGGCGAGGATAACAGCCTTTTGGACGTGTTGGTTAACACCGATTCACCCAACGCCGACCGTGGCTTGATTAACGAGTCATTGGCAACAGAGGTTGACCGCGCATTGGAGACACTCACCGAGCGCGAGCGCGATATTATCAAGTACTTCTTCGGCATCGGTTGCTCGGAGATGACCTTGGAGGAGATTGGCGAGAAGTTCGACCTTACACGCGAGCGTGTGCGTCAGATTAAGGAGAAGGCAATCCGCCGCCTGCGCCACTCATCACGCAGTAAATTGTTGAAATCTTATCTCGGATAATAAGTAAGCGAAATGGATTAAGGCTGTCCAACTATTTAGTTGCGACAGCCTTTTTTGTGTTATTCTATTTCCAATTCCATTATATAATCATCCATCACGAAACCAAAACCTATGTCGGCACACTCCTCAGCTATTACCTTAAAGTTTTTAGCGAGGTAAACCTCGTAAGCGTGAGTGTTATTGCGATTTACGGTAAGATATATCGACTCAAGATTATCCTCCTTGCAGATATCAATCATACGTTGCAGGCCAAGCGAAAAGAGACCGCGACCACGATTCTGCTTCAGGATATAGAACTTGCTCAGGAACAATCTCTCGCCCTGCGGTTGCACGCCAAAATAACCCAAAATCTCATCTCCCTCCTCGATGAGAAAATAACGATACCCGTGCATCATCTGCCCCGAGATAGCCTCAAAGCTCTGAAACTTCTCAATCATATACTCCACCTGTTCGGGAGTACAAAATGCTACATTTGCCTCGCGCCACACCTCGCGCGCAATCTTTGTCAGTCGGCGCACATCGGCCTCGCTGAAAATCTCTCTAATATTCATCACCACACAATCGGCTCCTTACCGATACTTTGCAAATATGCGTTTGCTTGCGAAAAATGTTTGCACCCGAAAAATCCGCGATAAACAGATAGGGGAGATGGGTGAACACTCTTTAGGATTAGGTTTTGTGTCGGGTTGGCCATCTGACCTTTCTTCTGCGCATAACTTCCCCACAGCATATAGACAATGCCCTGCTTCTGCTCGCCAATAACACGCACCACAGCGTCCGTAAACTGCTCCCAGCCCTTGCCTGCGTGCGAGGCGGCCTGATGCGCACGAACGGTCAGCACCGAGTTAAGCAACAACACACCCTGCTCGGCCCAGCGGTCGAGGTTACCACTCGCAGGAATGGGCGTACCCAAATCGGATTGAATCTCCTTAAAAATATTCTGCAACGAAGGAGGAAATTGCACTCCATCGTTCACCGAGAAGCACAAACCATTAGCCTGCCCCACGCCGTGATAAGGGTCCTGACCGATAATCACCACCTTGAGCGACTCTACGGGGCACTTGTCAAAGGCTCGAAATATATTACGTCCTGCAGGAAAAACTGTACCCGCAGAATACTCCGCACGAACGAAGCGCGTAAGCTCTTCAAAATAGGGTTTATCGAACTCTTGCTGCAAGAGTTGTTTCCAATCGTCAGCAATCTTTACATCCATAAAAATAACGTTATTTTCATTGTAAAAATATAAAAAAAATATAACTTTGCCACATTCAAACATACAAAACATTATGAAAAAACTATTTTTACTTGCTCTGCTGTCGTTCGCTGCCCTTTACACAGCAGAGGCTAAGAAACCGAAACAACCTAAAATTGACAACATCATCTATATGATTGGTGATGGTATGGGCTTGGCCCACGTATCAATGCTTCAGATTGAGCAGAAATATGCTCCCTCGGCATTTGACCGTGCGCAGAATATCGCCCTTACAAAAACATACTCTTTGAATAACCGTGTAACCGACTCTGCTGCATCTGGTACAGCGTTGGCTACAGGTTACAAGACTAACAACTCGACACTCGGCCTCACACCCGAAGGTGTTCGCGTGGAGTCTATCATCGAGAAGGGCGAGAAGCAGAACTACGCAACAGGTTTAGTCGTTACTTGTTATGTTAACCACGCAACACCCGCAGCATTCTACGCTCACGTTGAGAAGCGCGGCGATAACGATGGTATCATCAGCGACTTTATGAAGACAAAGAATATCGACGTCGTTTTCGGTGGTGGTGCAAAATATTTCGACCGTCACTTCAAGGCACAGAATAAGGATTATGTAACAGAGCTTAAAAACAAGGGATATAAGGTTTTGTCAAACATTGACGAAATGGCAGGTGTCAGCGAGGGTGATGTCGTAGGTCTTTTCGCAGAGGGCGATATGCCTCTCAAGCGTGAGGGCCGTGGCGAATACCTTAGCGATGCAACAGCAAAGGCACTTGAGATTCTCACAAACAATGTGAAGAACCAGAAGAAGAAGGGATTTATTCTTATGGTTGAGGGTTCGAAGATTGACGGCGAGGGCCACGGTAAAAACATCGAGGGTATCTTGGCCGAGACACGCGACTTTGAGAAGGCTATCCACGTAGCAATGGATTATGCTGATGCTCACCCCGGCACATTGGTTGTAATCACATCTGACCACGAGACATCGGGACTCGCAATCCCCAGCAACAAGACTGACTTTACACTTCCCGAGAGTGGTATCAGTTACAACTTTGCAACATCAAGCCACACTGGCATTATGGTTCCAGTTTACCTCTACGGTACAGGTGCTGACCAGATTAGCGGCATTATGGAGAACTCGGAGCTCTCACAGAAGTTGCAGAAGATGATTAACGTTTGGGAGTAAATCCTATAACGAGATAAAATGAAAAAAGGGAATCCAACATTTCGGATTCCCTTTTCATTTGCATTTATGCGTTACTCCATCTCTGCAAAGTGCTTATAGAACATCGGAATAGTTCGTACGCCCTTGTCAAACTGCTCGAGGCCATAACTCTCGTTGGGAGAGTGGATAGCGTCCTCCGACAAGCCAAAGCCGATAAGGATAGACTTGATACCCAAAATACGCTCAAAACCGCTGATGATAGGAATCGAGCCACCAGAGTAGAAGGGCAGAGGCTTCTTGCCAAATGTATCAACGATAGCCATCTCAGCAGCCTTATACGCTGTCATATCGGTAGGCGAAACGTAGGGCGCTCCACCGTGCAAGAACCTAACGTTCACCTTCACAGACTTGGGCGCAATAGCACGGAAGTGCTTCTCGAACAACTCACCAATCTTCTCAAAATCCTGATTGGGAACAAGACGCATAGAGATTTTAGCCGAAGCGCGCGAGGGGATAACGGTCTTTGTTCCCTCCTCGATATAACCACCCCAAATACCGTTCACATCCAGCGAAGGACGCACGCCTGTACGCTCGATAGTGGTATAGCCAGCTTCGCCCTCCACGTCGTCAATATCGAGAGCCTTCTTATAGTTATCCATGTTGAAAGGTGCTTGGTTGAATGCCTCTCGCTCGGCGGGTGTCAAGTCGCGCACATCGTCATAGAAGCCGGGGATAGTCACGCGGCCACGCTCGTCGGTAAGCGATGCAACCAACTTTGTAAGCACATTGGCAGGGTTAGCCACAGCACCGCCAAACAGACCAGAGTGCAAATCCTTATTCGGACCTACAACCTCCACCTCCATATATGTAAGACCTCGCAAGCCGCAAGTAATTGAGGGGGTATCCATCGAAATCATCGAAGTATCCGACACGAGGATAATATCAGCCTTGAGCATCTCCTTATAATCCTCGCAGAACTTATAAAGGCTGGGAGAGCCAATCTCCTCCTCGCCCTCAAGCATAAACTTAACGTTGCAGGGGAGAGAATCCGTCGCACACATAGCCTCAAAAGCCTTGGCGTGCATAAAGAGCTGTCCCTTATCGTCGTCCGCACCACGGCCCCAAATGCGACCATCCTTAATCACGGGCTCAAAGGGCTCTGTGCGCCACTCTGCACGAGGATCTACGGGCATAACATCGTAATGACCATAAACCAAAACTGTCTTCGCAGCGGGATCCACAATCTTCTCGGCATAAACCACGGGGTTACCCTCGGTATGCATAACCTCGGCTCGGTCTGCACCCGCCTGCACCAACGATGCAGCCAACCACTCGGCGCACTTAATCATATCCTCCTTATGCTCCGACTGCGCGCTGATAGAGGGAATACGCAAAAGGTCAAACAACTCATTCAAGAAACGCTCCTTATTGGCGTCAATATAACTTTGTACTTTTTCCATTTATAATATATTGTTTTAAGGTATTTACAAACTGCTATTTCGGCATATTACAAGCCGCAAATCTCTGCAATCTCGCCCATAATGCGCTGTGCCAAAGCATCGGCCTCGTCTGCCGATTTTGCCTCGGTATAGACGCGGATAATGGGCTCGGTATTTGACTTGCGAAGGTGTACCCAATTTTCGGGGAAGTCAATCTTTACACCGTCGATATCGTTCACATTCTCACCGGCATAACGCGCCTTCATCTCAAGCAGAACTTTATCTACATCTATCTCGGGAGTAAGCTGAATCTTATTCTTCGATGCGTAGTATGCAGGATATGTTGCGCGAAGCTCCGTCATCGTGCAATTCTTCTTAACCAAATGCGTCAGGAACAACGCCACGCCAACCAGCGCATCACGACCATAATGCAGAGCAGGGTAGATAACTCCACCGTTGCCCTCACCGCCAATCACAGCGCCAACCTCCTTCATCTTCGTAACAACATTCACCTCGCCAACAGCCGATGCGCTATACTCGCCGCCGCAAGCCTTTGTAACGTCGCTCAACGCACGTGAAGAGCTGAGATTTGACACCGTATTTCCAACGCCCTGCGACAAGATATAATCAGCTACAGCTACCAACGTGTACTCCTCGCCAAACATCGTACCATCCTCATTCACCAACGCCAAACGGTCCACATCGGGATCAACAACAACACCCAAATCAGCCTTCTCGTCAACTACTACGCGCGATATCTCTGTAAGGTGCTCAGCCAGCGGCTCGGGGTTATGCGCAAAGTGTCCATCGGGGGTGCAGTTTACCTCCACAACATCGCAGCCCATAGCGCGCAAAAGTGCAGGGATAACCACTCCACCAATAGAGTTTACGGCATCAACTACAACCTTGAATTTACGCTCTTTAACAGCCTCCACATCAACCATCTCAAGAGCTAATACCTGCTCAATATGTGCAGGGTTAAAATCCTCTCGCAAAACAACCTTTCCGATATTGTCAACATCGGGGAAATCAAACGCCTCATCTTCAGCCAAAGCCAGCACACGCTTACCCTCGGCGTCGTTCAGAAATTCGCCTTTCTCGTTCAGAAGTTTCAGTGCATTCCACTGCTTGGGATTATGCGAAGCGGTAATGATGATACCGCCGTCAGCCTTATGTGTGATAACCGCCATCTCCGTACCCGGGGTAGTGCAGAGTCCAACGTTGATAACATCAACGCCGCAGCCCAAAAGTGTACCCTCAATTATGTCGTTTACCATCTCGCCCGAGATACGCGCATCGCGTCCCACGACGATAGTCAGACGTTTTCCGTTATGTTTCTCACTCATAAAACGGGCATAAGCAGTCGTAAACTTCACAATATCAATAGGGGTGAGATTGTCACCCAATGCTCCACCTATTGTTCCGCGAATACCAGAAATAGATTTGATTAGTGTCATAATATATCGTTTTAATAACTTACACCTATTAAAAAAGGGAGTTTTATTTTGTAATTCGATGTAAATATATTACTTTTATGCCATATAAAAAAGTCAAAAGCTGAAAAAATATCAAATGCAACAACGAGTTATAGCACCTTCGGAATTGATTATCAACGGTGACGGAACAATATTCCATCTTCACCTCAAGCCCGAGCAACTTGCCGACACAGTTATCTTGGTCGGCGACCCTGCCCGTGTTGCTACCATTGCAGCACATTTTGACAGCGTGGAGTGCAATGTTTCCAACCGCGAGTTCAACACCGTAACGGGTAGCTATAAAGGTAAGCGAATGACCGTAATGTCAACGGGTATCGGCATTGGAAATATCGATATTTGCGTAACGGAGTTGGACGCGTTGGCAAACGTGGATTTTGC
Organism: Alistipes sp.; assembly: GCA_045646685.1. Taxonomy (GTDB): domain Bacteria; phylum Bacteroidota; class Bacteroidia; order Bacteroidales; family Rikenellaceae; genus Alistipes. Next base: position 54,045 of record JAZRLD010000069.1, read on the forward strand.
TACTCGTACAGTGAAAGAGGATTTCCGCCGCCTCACGTTGGTGCGCTTGGGAACATCGGGAGCATTGCAGGAGGATATTGAAGTTGGCGAGGTTGTATTTGCCCGCACATCGGTAGGTTTTGATTCGCTGCTGGGCTATTATGCAGGCCGTAACGAGGTGTGCGACTTGGATATGCAACGTGCATTTATGGAGCATACGCAGTGGAGCGAGTTGTTAGCTCCGCCATATTTCGTTAATGCCGACAATGAGCTATGGGAGCATTTCAAGGACTCAGTTACCGAGGGTATCACCATTGCCGCACCGGGATTCTATGCACCGCAAGGCCGTTACGTGCGCTTGCAGCCTGCGGATATGAATCTCAACGAGAAGATTGAGGCGTGGCGCTACAATGGTCGCCGCATAACCAACTTCGAGATGGAGGGCTCGGCATTGGCAGGCTTGGCAGCATTGATGGGCCACCGCGCAACCACTATCTGCACCATTATAGCCCAGCGCGTAGCCAAGAAGGCGCAGACCGACTATCGTCCCTTTGTTGAGCGAATGATAGTTATGGCGTTGGATAAATTAGCAACGCTGGAGTAGGGTAGCAAAGACAAACTAAAGAAGAAAATTATCTGAAAAATATAATAACGAAAACATAACAAAAAAATGAAATTTACAGTATCAAGTTCAGCACTTTTGTCGCTTTTGGCGACAACCGGAAAGGTAATCAGCAATAAGAGCTCACTCCCCATCTTGGAGTACTTCCTTATGGAGCTTAAAGATGGTCAGTTGACCGTTACAACATCTGATTTGGAGACAACACTCATCGGCTCAATCTCTGTGGAGAACATCGAGCGCGAGGGCGTTATTGCTGCACCGGGTAAGTTGATGCTCGACTCATTGAAGGAGTTCCCCGAGATGCCATTGGTAATCGAGGTAAACGATACAACTTGGGAGATTCAGATTACTTGGGCAAGTGGCCACCTCTCAATCCCCGGCGCAAGCGCAGTAAGCTACCCCGCAGTACAGACTTTGGGTAACGAGCGCAAGAGTATCACTTTGGACGTAGATTTGCTCGTTAGCGGTATCAACAAGACTATCTTCGCTACGGCTGATGACGAGTTGCGCCCCGTAATGAATGGCGTATATTTCGACTTCTCAACCGAGTCATTGACATTCGTTGCAACCGACGCTCACAAGTTGGTTAAGTACAACGCCGAGAACTCAAGCGACATCACATCTTCGTTTATCCTTCCCAAGAAGCCTGCAAACCTCTTGAAGGCTCTGCTTGCAAAGGAGGAGGAGCCCGTAAACGTTACGTTCGATGCAAAGAACGTTACATTTGAGCTTAAGAACTTCAAGTTGGTGTGCCGTCTTATCGAGGGTAATTACCCCAACTACAACGCTGTAATCCCTACGGCTAACCCCAACAAGGTGTTGATTGACCGCGTAGAGTTTGTGAACGGTATCAAGCGTGTTGCTGTATGTTCTAACCCCTCGACAAACCTTATCCGTATGGATATTGCCAACAACAAGGTTAACCTCACAGCACAAGATATCGACTTCTCGGTATCGGCTAACGAGACTATCTCTTGCAGCTACGACGGCCAGCCCGTAACCATCGGTTTCAAGTCAACATTCTTGGTGGAGATTCTCTCAAATATCGACACTCCTACGGTAGTTGTTGAGTTGGCAGACTCTACACGCGCTGGTGTATTCAAGCCTGTATATGATGACCAGCCTTCGAGCGAGAGTTTGATGTTGCTGATGCCGATGATGATTAACGCGTAATTATTAGCGAATGAAACTAAATCTTAAGCGCCCGATTGTTTTCTTTGATTTGGAAACAACGGGCGTTGATACAGCCAAAGACCGCATTGTCGAGATTTCGATGGTGAAGGTTATGCCCGACGGTGATGAGATTACGCGCACGCGCCTCATTAACCCGCAGATGCATATCCCCGAGCAGGCAACGGCAATACACGGCATCAAGGACGAGGACGTAGCAAACGAGCCTACATTTGCGCAGATAGCAAAGTCGTTAGCGCAGTTCATCGAAGGTTGCGACTTCGGTGGTTTTAACTCCAACCGTTTCGACCTGCCTATGCTTGTCGAGGAGTTTTTGCGCGCTGGTGTAGATGTTGATTTCAAGAAGCGCAAGTTTGTCGATGTGCAGAACATCTTCCATAAGATGGAACAGCGCACGCTCGTGGCGGCATATAAATTCTACTGCGATAAAGACCTCACAGACGCCCACTCAGCCGAGGCTGACACCAAGGCTACGTATGAGGTGCTGATGGCACAGTTGGACCGTTATCCCGACCTGCAGAACGACGTGGCGGCATTGGCCGAGTTCTCGGCTCGTGGCGAAACAGCGGATTATGCTGGCCGCATCGTCTATAACGACAAGGGCGAGGAGGTATTCAGTTTTGGCAAGCACAAGGGCCGTGTCGTAAGCGAGGTATTTCAGGAGGAGCCGAGCTACTATGCGTGGATGATGAATGGCGATTTCCCCCTCTACACCAAGAAGGTTATTACGGAGATTCGTTTCCGCGATAAGAAATGTTAAACCAACGTGCGCAAGGCGTACGTTAACCATAGAATATGAAGATTTTCAAGAGATTTATTGCTGCTGGATTGATTTTTTCGACTCTCTCGGGTGCTGCCGTTGAGCTTATGCCCGTGGAGAAATCACCCGTCATTGTCTTTATCAATGGCAAGAAGTATTATGTCCACACCGTAAAGTCGGGCGACACGCTCTATTCGATTGCCAAAGCATACGAGGTAGGGGAGAACGATATACGCGAGTGTAATCCCAGCGTGGGCGATGGTTTGCGTATTGACCAGACGGTGAAGATTCCAGTTCCAGCATCGGCTATCATCAAAGCAAATGCAGAGAAGAAACGCAAGAAGGATTATATTGTCCACAAGGTGAAGGCTGGGCAGACGCTCTACGCCATTGCACGCGATTACAACATCTCGGTAGCACAACTGCGCGAGGATAACCCTTCGGTGAATCCGCAGGCGCTCTCTGTAGGTGAGTCGCTCTGGATACGCCGCACAGCAATAGGCTCTTCAACCGAGCAGCAGGCGCAAGCCGAGATGGCAGAATATACCGACAATCTCAACAAGGCCACCAGCGATGACGGCTTCGACCACCACGTAGTGCAGCCGGGCGAGACTATCTACTCGCTCTCGCGCCGCTATGGCATCACCGAGGCCGAGTTTGCGCAGTTGAACGATGTATCACAAGGCCTAAAGGCTGGAGCTATAATCCGAATACCAAAGGCTAAAGAGGTGAAGCAGGAGTTAACGGCTGAGGCTGACAACACACCCGTACAACCCTCATTCAACACAGAAATCTCATTCCAGAAGTTGAGCGACTCGCAGGATCTGAATATCGCGTTGATGCTCCCGATGAACATTAACTCGAAGCCCAATGCAAGCTACGTTGAGTTCTATCAGGGCTTTTTGTTAGGCTTGGACGAGATTAAGAAGGGCGGCAAGGGCAACACCAAGCTGACAGTATATAACACAGCACACGACCAGCTCAAGGTGCAGCAGATTGTGGGTAGCACAATGTTCGAGGGAACAAACCTTATCATTGGTCCCGTTTATGAAGATGAGCTGAACCCTGTATTGCAGTACGCTCATAAGAATTGTGTTCCCGTTGTGTCACCGTTGGCGAATATCTCTGCCGTGCAGAGCCCCGCTTTGTATCAGCTCTCGCCTGCACCCGAAAAGAAGTACGAGAAGATTGGCAATCTGCTGGACGGTGGTCGCGATATATATCTTATCTACGCCTCGTCTAACGACAAGGAGTTTGAGCAGGAGATTATCAAGGAGTTGCACGGTCGCCCCTATTCGGCATATAACTACTCGTTCGCCGATCAGAAATCGACCTTCACACCCCGCAACGCCGAAGCACGCGCTATTGAGAGTATGGACGACATCCTGAAGAGCGATAAGCCTTGCCTGTTTATCGTGCTGGCCAATGCAGAGACCGATGTGGATCGTATTTTGGGCACTATCTCTTCATCAAAAGTTGCACTTACTGACCGTAGCGAGCCGAGTGCGCAGTATGTCGTAATGGGAACATCTCGCTGGGGTCGTTTCAACAACATTGACCACACGTCATACTTCAATAATAACGTGGTGATGATATCAACCTACCACGCCAAGCGCGACTCGAAGGCCGTAAGGGATTTCGACAGCCGCTATATCGACGCATATGGAGCATTGCCTTCGCTATACGCTTATCGCGGATACGACACAGCGATGATTTTCTGCGCGGGTATGCGTGGCGACATAGAGTACAATATGCTGGACAAGCGTTACACTCCGCTCCAAACCACATACAAATTTGTGCGCGGCAACGCTGGCGAGAGATATGTAAATCAGGAGTGGGTACGCGTAAACTACAATAGCGACTACACCATAACCATCGAGTAATATGGCACCCATTACAAATAACATCCCCGAGAAGACCATCGAGCGCTTGAGCGAGTATCGACGTTCGTTGCTCTCGTGTCATAAGCAGGGTATTACGCATATCTTCTCGCACGTCTTGGCGGGTATGCACGGAATCACTGCCGTGCAGGTGCGTCGTGACCTTATGCTCATTGGTTTTTCGAGCGACACGAAGAAGGGATATGATGTAAAGGTGCTTATCGAGTTTATCAATAACATACTCGACAGCGAAGATGTGATGAATATCGCCATCATCGGTATGGGACACCTCGGGCAGGCCATCACCAATTACTTTAACGGCAAACGTCGCAAATTGCGTATTGTAACAGCGTTTGACGTGGACCCCGAAAAGGTCGGTTCGATTATTGATGATATTCCCTGTTACCATATGGATCAGTTTGAAGATATTGTAGCACAGATGGATGTCAGCATTGCCGTTATTTCATCTCCTACGCGAGTGGCTCCGTCGCTCGTCCTTCCCATTATCAACGCTGGTATAAAGGGTGTACTGAACTTCACCTCGGCGCCGCTTAATTTCCCTAACGGAATCGTTGCCGAGAACTACGACATTACCACTATCTTAGAGAAAGTAGCATACTTTGTCAAAGAGAGCGAAAGCGATGAAAAGCAATAACAGACTAATTATGAGAGTATTCAGAGGCTTAGATAATCTTCCTACGTTTAATAATGCCGTCGCCACGATGGGCTCATTCGATGGTGTTCACTGTGGACACCGCGAGTTGTTGCGTCGCGTTATGGCGCAAGTCAAGGAGCTAAATGGCGAAAGCATTGTCATCACGTTCGACCCCCATCCCCGCTATGTGTTGGGCACGGGCGATAGAATGCAGTTGCTAAGCACGCTTGACGAGAAGTTATGGCTCTTGGAGCAGGCGGGAATAGACAACGTCATCATCATTCCTTTTACAAAGGAGTTCAGCCAAACCTCTCCGCAGGAGTTTATCGAGAAGGATATTGCACGTATTGGTATAAAAACCCTCGTTGTGGGTTACAACCACCGTTTTGGCCATAAGAAGGAGGGTGATTACGACTTCCTTGAGCAGCGAAGCAATTTTAATGTGCTGATGGTCGAACAACAGCAGATGGCCGACAGCAAGGTTAGCTCTACAATCATTCGCCAAGCCTTGTCGCGCGGTCAGGTAGAGAAAGCCGCAAAGTTGTTGGCGCACCCATATATTATTAAGTGCGAGGTTTCGGGCGACGGAGTTGCAAAGGGTATTGATTCGCATAAATTACTACCCGCCGAGGGCACATACGATGCCACGATAGATGGCAAGGGCGTGGAGCTGACTATTGACGACAAGCGCACGCTGAAGATTACGCCTGCCCCTAATAAAGGTAAAGTAACAATTGAGATAAAGTAACGTATTTAGCTTAAAATTATGTTATTATCATACGAAACAAAGATTCGAGTTCGATATAAAGACACCGACCAGATGGGCATTATGCACCACTCAAATTACATCGTGATGTACGAAATGGCACGCACCGAGTGGTTGCGCGAAATGGGACTCACATACGCCGAGATAGAGCGTCGAGGCATTATGTCACCTATCATTGAGGTGCAGTCGCGCTATCTTTACCCCGCATTTTACGATGAGTTGCTAACCATCAAAGTCTTCATCGAAGAGATGCCCTCGGCACGCCTTATCATCGGCAGCGAGGTATATAACGAGCAGGGCAAACTAATCAATACGGGCCGCGTAACATTAGGCTTTATGCACGCCGATACACGCCGTCCGTGCCGCACGCCAGAATGGTTTGTGGATGCATTGGAGGGATACATAAATAAAAACAAGGGAAATGAATAAATCTACAAGAAATAGGGTAGCCGTCGCTATCTACTTGGTGCTTGCGGTAGTATTTTTCGCTATTCGCGGATGGTTTGTGGCTGTGCCAACGCTATTTGCCGCCGTGGCTGCCGCGACAAATATCAAAGATGGAGGCATTATGATTCCCCTCGCACTCTTGGCCTCGGCTGCGGGCGACTATGCAGGCTCAACGGGCAACTTTATTATGCAGGTAGCATTCTTTGCCGTGGCACACATATTTTATATATGCGACTTTGGTCCTCGACGTGCGGCCATACGTAGCAATTTGGGTTACGCTACCGCGTTGGCTGTAATTACTATTGGCTATTTGGGCTTTGTATTGGCACATATCGAATCGCAAATCGAGTTTATTGCCGTAGCCATCTATGGCCTTATAATCTTTACAATGGGAGCAACTGCCATCTTCCAGCAGCGACCACACAAGTGGTGGTATGTTGCGGCTGCGTTACTTTTCATCGTGTCCGACTCGTTGATTGTCTTCGGTAAATACATAGCGCCAATTCCGAATCGTAGCCTATGGGTGATGACAACATATTACGCTGCCCAAGGCTTATTTATGACACTTCATTTGAATAGAAAATCTCTTGCCGACTGACAAGAGATTTTTCTTTACTGCCATACGCGCCGAAAAGTGTGACAAATTGGCATTTACACCTCGCTGGCACATAGTTTGAGTATTATCTTCAAAACAGACAATAATACAAAAACTATATAAAAATGAGAAACGGAAAAATCGGAGTAACGACGGAGAATATATTTCCCGTCATCAAAAAATTCCTCTATTCAGACCACGAGATTTTCTTACGTGAGTTGGTTTCAAACGCAGTTGATGCAACGCAGAAGTTAAAGACTCTCTCTGCAAAAAATGAGTTTCAGGGCGAGTTGGGTGATGTAACAATCCACATCAGCGTAGATGCAGACAAGAAGACTCTTACGATAACCGACCGCGGTATCGGTATGACAGCCGACGAGATTGACCGCTACATCAACCAGATTGCATTCTCGGGTGCCGAGGAATTCTTGGCAAAGTACAAGGATCAGGCTATCATCGGTCACTTTGGCCTTGGTTTCTACTCATCGTTTATGGTGGCCGACAAGGTTGAGATATTCACACAGTCATACAAAGCCGATGCGCCTTCGATGCATTGGTCGTGCGATGGCTCTCCCGAGTATCAGATGGAGGAGCTTACAGAGAAGCGCGAGCGCGGAACATCTATCGTATTGCACCTCTCAGACGACTGCAAGGAGTATTGCGAAGAACTGAAGGTGGAGGAGCTTTTGAAGAAGTATTGCCACTTCCTGCCCGTACCCATTGCATTTGGCAAGGTTAAGGAGTGGAAAGATGGTAAGTATGTAGATACCGAGAAGGATAACATTATCAACAACGTTGAGCCCCTTTGGACTCGCAAGCCTACCGATATTACCGAGCAGCAGTATAAGGATTTTTACAGCGAGTTGTACCCAATGAGCGACGAGCCACTGTTCTACATCCATATGAACATCGACTATCCGTTCAACCTCACAGGTATTCTCTACTTCCCGAAGATTAACAACAACTTCGAGATTCAGAAGAACAAGATTCAGCTCTACTGCAATCAGGTATTCGTTACCGATCAGGTGGAGGGCATCGTTCCCGAGTATCTTACGTTGTTGCACGGCGTTATCGACTCGCCCGATATTCCCCTGAATGTATCGCGTAGCTACTTGCAGAGCGACTCTAACGTGAAGAAGATTTCGAGCTACATCACCCGCAAGGTTGCCGACCGCTTGAAGGAGTTGTTCAACACTATGCGCCCCGACTACGAGAAGAAGTGGGACGACCTGAAGATATTTATCCAGTATGGTATGCTCACCGACGAGAAGTTCGCCGAGAAGGCGCAGGATTTTATGCTCCTGAAATCTACCGAGGGCAAGTACTTCACAGCCAAGGAGTACGTCGAGTTGGTTAAGGAGAATCAGACCGACAAGAACGATAATATTATTTTGCTTTACGTTGACGATGTTGTCGATAAGCACTCATTCGTCGAGGGTGCCAAGGCGAAGGGCTACGACGTGCTGGAGATGAACGGCCAGCTGGACAACCACTACATCAACTACTTCGAGTCGAAGAATCAGAACGTGCGTTTCGTACGCGTAGATAGCGATGTTGTCGAAAAGCTCATCCAGAAAAAGGAGCAGATGTCGATGTCGCTCACCGAGGCACAGCAGGATTTGATGCGCCCCGTATTTGAGAGCCAGTTGCCGCAGGATGATAAGATTTCATACACTATCTCATTTGAGCCTATGGCAGCCGAGGATGCACCCGTGGTGATTACGCAGAACGAGTTTATGCGCCGTATGAAGGAGATGGCGAAGGTTAGCGGTGGCGGTATGAGCCAGTTCTACGGTCAGATGCCCGACAACTTCACAATTGCGGTGAACGGCAATCACCCCATCGTGATTGACATTTTGGGTAAGGTCGAGAGCGAGTATGGCGATAAGTTGAAGTCTATCACCAAGAAGATTGACGCCGCCGTAGCCGAGGAGCAGCGCTTTGACGAGACCGTAAAGGGTAAGAAGCACGAGGATTTCACACCCGAGGAGAAGGAGATGAGCGAGGAGCTCTCGAAGAAGGTTGTAACGCTGCGCGACGAGCGCAACGAGCGCCTCAAGGAGATTGGCAAGCAGAATAAGTTGGTGCGCCAAATCATCGACCTCGCGTTGCTCTCGAACGGTATGCTGAAAGGCAAAAACCTCACCGACTTTATCCAGCGCAGTATTTCGCTGATTGAGAAGTAGGGTATTAAACAAATATTTAGGATAGGTCTTGCACTCCGCAAGGCCTATTTTTTTGCATATTCAAGAATGATTTGCTAAATTTGTTGTAATATATAAATAGTCTTTCGCTATGAAAAAACTACTATTCTTACTATTTGCCATTTTGGCATTCGTGGCCTGTACCGACGACGGAACAGGAGTTGAAGAAACTCCTGAAATTACTTTAAAAACCCCTATCGAGATAATCGATACACCACACAGTGGAAGCACTGTTATAAAATTCACCTCAGAAGACAATTGGACAGCAGAGGTTGTAAGTACTCGTGCCGTTGATTGGTGTAGTGTATCCCCTACAAGTGGCAAGGCAGGCGAGGCAACTATCACTATAATAACTACTACTAACAACACCAACGAAGAGCGTTTCGCCAAGGTTGTTATCAAATCAGGTGCTACAGAAAAATCCATTGAAGTAAAGCAAGGAACTCTTCCAAAGCCAAGCGTGATTTTATACACATCAAGTGATGGAGAAATTGTAGAGCCTGAAAATCCGCAGGCTTTTGATGCAAATATTGTTTCTAATGTTTACAAGAATGGCGAGGGTGTAATCACTTTTGATGGAGAAATTTCTTCGATTGGAAATTACGCATTCCTGATGTGTAGTCGTTTGACAAGTATCACTATTCCCGACAGCGTTACTTCTATTGGAATAGCAGCATTCAGCGAATGCAGCAATATGACAAATGTCACAATCGGCAATGGTGTTACTTCAATTGGTAATACTGCATTCTTAAATTGCAGTGGTTTGACAAGTGTTACTATCCCCGATAGCGTTACTGAAATTGGCGATAACGCATTCATATCTTGCCACGGCTTGACAAGTGTTACTATTCCCGATAGTGTTACAACAATTGGAGATGGAGCATTCGACAATTGTATTTAGAAGCCCTAAACAACCAAAAATAACCAGAAATAACCAAACATAAACCTTTAATTATCAATGTATTCTAAAATTTAACACTTTCAGGCTGCTTTTTGATGGTTCCCAAATTTCCACATATTTTTGAGACATATTTCTGACGTGGAGAATTTGCGGAGCTTATTT
>JAZRLD010000070.1:0-36846 GCA_045646685.1 Alistipes sp.
AAAATTTTTTAAAAAATATTTGGTCAATTAAAAAAACTGCCGTACTTTTGTCGCTGGAGAGATGGCAGAGTGGTCGAATGCGGCGGTCTTGAAAACCGTTGATCTTCACGGGTCCGGGGGTTCGAATCCCTCTCTCTCCGCCAAAGAGAGATTAAATTCAGAGCTTCAGCATTGCTGAAGCTTTTTTTTTGCACAAAAGGCGCTACCAAGATTTCTTGAGTAAGCGCCTTTGTTGCAAAAATAGCTCTATGAGCTATGAATTTAATCTGCTTTGAAGCCTACCACTCTCGGGAAAGGGCTCGCGGTGCGAAGCGGCGAGCGAGCAGAGCGAGGCCAATCCCTCTCAGCACTCTCGGTGGTAGGCTTCACTTTGGCGAGAGAGATATATTGACATTCCCTCCCCTCTGTCCCCTCCCTTTGTCAAAGGGCGGGGCTTTTTACTTTTGGCCAAAAAATAATCGCCGTTCGAATCTGCTTTGGTAAGGGCCCTGTGGCGAGCATAAGGGAAAGGGCTCGCGGTGCGTAGCGGTAGCGAGCATAGCGAGGCCTTTCCCAATTCCTACCCCTATCCGCCAAACAAAAAAGACTTAACAAGTCGAAACAACAAGTTAAGCCTTTTTTATTTTTCACATAGGCCAATAAGTAGGCCCAAATATTGGGATAATGTGGTGTAATAAGCCCTGTAAAGCCAAAACAAACCTGTTAGGCGACACCTCTACTCCTCATCAGCTCTATATTCAAGTATATCGCCTGGCTGGCAGTCAAGCACGCGGCAGATGGATTCGAGGGTTGAGAAACGCACAGCCTTCGCCTTGCCCGTCTTCAGCACGGACAAGTTCACAATAGATATATCCACCCGCTCCGAGAGCTGCGAGAGCGTCATCTTGCGGCGGGCAAGCATCACATCGAGATTTACTATTATTGCCATATCTTCTGTGCGTTAAATTGTCATCGACTCCTCCTCGTTAATGTGGGCGGCGATTGCTATCAGCTCCGCAAAGATAAGCAAAAGTAACGGCGCAATCAAGCATTCGGTGCTGATAGTAACAGCACTATACAACTCAAACGGCATAGCATCACCATACAAATCATCTACAGCCATCTGGCGGAACACTTCGCGATTTTCATTCAGGGCATAGTAGAAGAATACCGCCAACGAGAGCCAGCGTAGCAGACGAGGATAACTCTTGCGGAATATGTTACCCGTGCGGAAACCCTTAATGGCACTCAGCAGCAGCCACGCAACCATCAGCACGATAGCAACAAACAACGCCAGCGCGATGTATGTGATGATGTTGTTCCACATCCAGCCATAATGGTCGGGGCGCACATAGTCGGGATGTGTGGAGAGGATAAGCACGCTCCTCGGCAGCGCCTTCACAAGAGGCGTTCCATCTTCGGCGCGCTCCAGCACGGTGGCATACTCATCGTGAGAGGAGTCTGTCGTAGCATTGAAGAATGATGTGTCCAACTCCCCGATGAAGGTGTAGTTCTCCTTGTGAGAGAAAGGATTCTCTGTGTTGAGCATCTGAAAGCTCAATAGAGTAAGGTGCAAGAGCGCAACGAGCGCCACCACGGCCGCCAAAATCACGGTGCGGCGCTGGGTTTTCTTTGAGATTTTCATAGATAATTGTTTTTAGTTGGTTATGAATATAAATGTTTTTCAGATATTATTTATCGCTATTCGATAACAAAGGTAGATATAATTTTCTTTTCTGCAAATTTTTCAGGCAGAAAATTTAATGTTTTTCGATAATTTTTTTGCGCTGAAGATACCTATATACAAAATAGAGGAGGAAACTTGAAAAGCAGCCCGCCAAATTTATAGCCTCCATTTTTCAACGTTGCGATTAAGGTGAGAGCAATGCAAATTTATTTGTATTGCCGAGCCGAAGCAACGAAAAGGAGCGAAGCAAACTTAAAGGGAGGTTTGGAGGGAATGTCAATATAGTTGCGGAGTATTCGCACAAAAAAAATAGCAGACCGAAGTCTGCTATTTTTTATTGTTATAATTCCTGAATTCTGGAAAGTGGCCATATGGCTTTTCCATACCCCTCTAATTCAAAATGAACAAAACCTTTCTCTTCATAAATATATATGCTATCGAAAACAGGCTCTATTAAGATTTTACCTTGAGGATAGATGACTCCAGATTTGTCGTTTCTTTTGACAACTTTATAATTAGATTCATCCTTGATTAAGTAATATTTTTTGTTAAGCATATGTATTAGTAATATTTTAGAGTACTAAGTTGGTCCCTGGTGTAAATGCAAGGGAAACTGACATCCTTATCATAACGACCGCCTGAAAAATAAAGTCCCCATAAAGAACCTTTTCGCAGATAATATAAACTATGTCCACAGGGTTCGTGATATTCTATTTCATCATATTCAAAGTCTAATATTTTTTGACCACCCACCAGAATAACTCCCCATTTGTTGTTTTTATGACAAGAGGGACGAGGTTTATCCTCTGTAGCAAAGGTATCTAATTTTGTATATTCAAAAGGTATTGTAATCGCTGGTCTTGAGTTTTCAGAGAATTCTATACACCCCCATAGTCCATCCTTTTTTGCCAGAATATAATTGTATCTTCCTGCAGTTCCAAACTCTTCATATTGTGGATAAATTAAATAATTGTTTTGAACGCAGGATATAATCCCCCACACTCCGTCTTGTTTTACACGCGCAAACTCCTTGCAATCATCTACAACAATCTCTTCAAAAAGACTATTGTATATTTTATTGCCAGTAGAAGGATTGTAGGTGTACCAGCGATTATTTTTCTTTAGAACAATGAAATCCTTTGAACAGAATTCATAATCCTCATACTCACAAGGAATAACAAGATTCTGCGATGAAAAATCAAATACTCCATATAAGTTATCCTTCCTCACAGCAACAAGAGTACCAACGATCTTATAGGTTTCCACAAAATCGAAAAACGTAAGTTTACGCTTATAACGAGTTAGGGCGTCTAATTTTACATCAAATGCATTTCCGCAATTAGGACAAAATTTGTTTGAAAACAAAGATTCTTCACCACAATTACCACACCTCTTAAAAAAAGGAGCTCCACATTCAACGCAAAATCGAGAGGAACTAGGGTTCGTATGATTACATGAATAACACTTCATATCAAATACCAGTAACTATGTATTTAAGGTTTGTATTAGTTGACTACAAAGTTAGTATAATATTTCAAATACAACAAATACAACCATCCGAACAAGTCTTAAACACCACAAAACCTTATCAAAGGGAAAGATGACTATCTATCGACAACCAATTTATAGCCTCCCTTTCCCAAAGGGAGGTTTGGCGGGAATGTAAATATAGTTGCGGAGATATCCGCACAAAAAAAGAGCAGTCTTGCGAACTGCTCTATTTTTGAAGTGCGGATGAAGGGACTCGAACCCCCACGCCTCTCGGCATCAGATCCTAAGTCTGACGTGGCTACCAATTACACCACATCCGCAACATAGGATTTTGCTCGGGAAAAACGCGTGTTTTTCTCAAAAGCTTCGCAAAGGTAACGATTTTTCTCATTATAACCGCCTATGAAGGTGAAAATTTTATAAAATTCGCATTTTTTCGCAGTTTTTGCGTCCGCCGAGCGTACTTATCCACTGAAAAGAACTAACAAAAATCATCACATCGCAAAGCGGAACAGCAAGCCCGCACGCCACAAAACAAATCACGCACAAGTGAAAGAGGAGAAAATTGTACCATTCATACCCTAATTATATTATATGTGCGACTTCGAAAAAAATGAGATTTTATTTACAAAAAATATCATCTCAAAGGGAAATTGGACAAAAATTTCAAATTCATTTCAGAATTATATATAATCTTTGACAAAGAATTTGGGAGTGTGCCTAAATTTTTATGCAAAAAGCTATCTTCGGAGTACAATATAAGGACTTTTATCGTAATTTTGTTAGTGCAAAACAACTTTTCGCCATTTGATTTTGTAAAACGGCGATAAAAATATAAACAGAAAAATTTTAAACCTGATGAAAAAATACCTTTTACTACTAATGGCAGTGTGTGTTGCGGGTTTGGGCAACAAGCTCTCGGCACAGGAGTGGGCCATAAAGAGCAACCTGCTTTATGACGCTACTACCACAATCAACTTCGGCATAGAGAAGACTATCGCCCCCAAGTGGACATTCGATTTATCGGGAAACTATAATCCGTTCCAGTTCTCCGATAATATGAAGTGGAAGCATTGGTTGGTGCAGCCCGAGTTCCGCTGGTGGACTTGCCGCGAGTTTTCAGGTCATTTCTTGGCGGCGCATTTGGTAGGTGGAGCTTACAACTTTGGTAATATCGACGGCCTGCCCGATTTCTTGGGAAACAATCTCTCGGAGTTGGCTGATCATCGTTTCGAGGGTTGGTTTGCTGGCGCGGGCGTAGGTTATGGTTACGCGTGGATGCTCGGCAAGCACTGGAATCTCGAGGCCGAGATTGCCTTCGGTGCGGCATATACTAACTTCGACAAATATTACTGCCCCAAGTGCGGCGAGAAGATTGGCACCGACAATCACATCTACGTCGGACCTACCAAGGCAGCTATCAATTTGGTTTACCTCTTCTAAAATTTAGGCGTTATGAAAAGATTTATATCTCTATATATTATAGCGCTGATGTTTGGCCTCTCGGCGCAGGCACAGCAGATTATGGAGGGTACAGGCGAGGTGAAGAACCTTGCGACTACCCGCAATGGCAAATCTATTAAGCTCGCGATGGATATCGACATCTCTGGCTTGGAGGTGGGTGCCGACGAGACTCTGATTCTCACACCCGTAGTGGAGAAGGGCAACGAGTCGTGCGAGCTCCCCGCAGTGGAGATTATGGGCCGCCGCGCCTATATCTATCACCTGCGCAACGACGAGTTCACCGCTACCGCAAACCCCTTCTACGCCGAGCGCGAGGCGAAGCGTGCCGAGCGTAAGGCTGGCGAGAAGCAGTTGGTAGAGTACGCTACAACTTTAGAGTTCAAGGAGTGGATGCGTGGCGCTACGGTGAGCATCAAGGAGAGCAGCTGCGGCTGCAAGCCCGAGGTCGTAGCACTTGGCAAGAGCAACGTGGGTAACTTCTTCCACGAGATTTATCAGCCTCAGTTCGTATGGTCGTTCGCTGAGCCCGAGCCCGAGCCTGTCAAGGTGCGTGACGAGCGTCTTACGGCGTACATCAACTTCAAGGTCGATAAGTATGACATCTTGGAGAACTTCGGCAATAACAAGCACGAGCTGGCCGCTATGGTTAACTCTATCAAGAAGGTGGATAATGATGCCGATTTGACCATCACCTCTATCACTATCGAGGGTTGGGCGTCGCCCGAGGCTACCGAGCTGCACAACCAGCTCCTCTCGCAGAATCGTGCTAACTCATTGGCCGACTACGTTGCAAAGAGCACCAGCATCGACCGCGCTACCATAGAGGCTATCGGTCGTGGTGAGGATTGGGCAGGCTTGCGCGAGTTGGTTGTAGCCACCCCCGGCTTGCAGGACCAGCAGAAGGTGTTGGCGATTATCGACAACAAGGAGCTTACGCTCGACCAGAAGGACAAGCAGCTCTCGCAGCTCATACCTCCTACCATCTATCGACGCTTGATGAACGAGATGTATCCCAAGTTGCGCCGCAACGACTACCAGATTATATATAAGGTGCGTAACTTCAACATCGACGAGGCGCGCGTGATGCTTGACAGCGACCCCGAGAAGCTCTCGCTGGGCGAGATGTATAAGGTGGCAGGCTCTTACGCCAAGGGCTCAAAGGAGTACAACCACGCTATGGAGGTTGCCGCAAAGATCTATCCTACGGTTGTAGAGGCTGCTATCAACGCCGCAATCATCGAGATGGAGGCCAAGCGGTATGACCGTGCGTTAGCTATCCTCGCCAAGAGCGATGCTTCGGATGCTCGTATCCTTGCTCTTCGCGGTAATATATATGCCGCACTCGGTGATATGGGTAAGGCTCGCGTTGAGTGGACAAAGGCGGCAGCAAAGGGTAATGCCGATGCCCAGCATAACCTCGCAGAGTTGGACAAGCACCTCAAGAGTTTGTAAAAAGACAAAATGAAACAGGCAGAACAAAAAATTAAACATATTAAATCATATTAACAAACACATTAAAATTCATTAAACTATGAAGAAACTTATGATTGCAGCTCTTGCTATCTCGGCGATGGTAGCTTGCAGCAAGGATGATTCAGCAGATTCTGTATTGGTATCATCTAAGAAGAGTGTAGTGATTAACATTACCAACACAGCTCCTACGAGCCGTGCAATTACCGACTCAGCACAAGGCGCAAGTGATTTGGCTTCAACAAGCGCTGATGATTTGGTATTCGGCTTCTGCGATGGCGCAGGTAATTTGGTTGTAGCTAAGACTATCGATGACGCAGTTACGGCTGCTGACGGTTCATACGTATTCCACGCTTTGGAGCAGCACGTTTCGCAGGTTTACGTTATTGCAAACGGTACTCCTAAGTTTACAAAGGCAAATGCACCTAAAACTATCGATGCAGCTCACGCCGCTTGGGAGACTCCTCAGGTTGATGCAGAGTGGAAGGATATCATTGTTTTCGGTCACGATGAGGCTGAGCACACTAAGGACGCTAACGGTGACGATGCTTTCTGCGAGGTTGACGGTCACAAGTATCCTCTCTTTAGTGCATCTGTAACAGTTAAGCCTTACCACGCACGTATGGAGGTAAGAAACATTGAGTGTACAGACTTGGGTACACACCCCAAAAAGGGCTTTGACAAGATTACTCTTAACAGTCTTGTATTTGCGGGTATGACTCAGGATCTTGGTGATGTACAGCTTGACGCAACAGCTACTCCTAAGAAAATTTCTCATAGCCTCACAACTCCCAAGGTTTGGTCTTGGAATGTTCCAGAGCAGGTTATTACCGACCTTACATTGCACCTCACAATAGATCAGGGTACTGGTTGGGATGTTCCCGGTGGTACAGAGCTTCGTACTGTAAACGTAATCAACTACAAGGCTCGTGCTGATTATGCAAATACTGAAAACGTATGGGGTCCTGCTGAACAAAACGCAAATTGCTTGAAGAAGTTTATCCCCGGTGAGATTTATGTTCTTGACCTTAAGTTCGAGGAGAAGAATATCCACACCGATTCAGATATGCTTTGCGTAGATGTTGACGTAACTATCGCTAACTGGGTGATTGTTCCCGTAACTCCCGAGTTCAATTAGTCGATTGCTTTAGTGTAAGATTCTTTGAATCTACCGATTGATACTTATGTGCCTCCCTTCGTGGGAGGGGAGGCACTTTTTTAAATTTCCAAAATCAAAAGATTACCAACAGGCGCGCGTGCGCCCCAAAACGAATAACGATTATGAAGAAACTTCTATACTTGGTTGTGCTGCTTGCTCCCCTCGTTCTGCTCGCAAGTTGCATCAAGGAGGATTATACTGATTGCGAGAGATGTACTCTCACATTCAGCTACACGGGCGATGGCACTTGGGATATTTTTCCCGAGAAGATAACTCGCGTCAGCTTGTATGTTTTCAATTCAGATGACGATTTGGTGCAGACCAAATCTATCGAGCAGAACGACCTGAAAGCATTTCAAGGTACGAAGCTTAACCTCGAGCCGGGCAACTATCGCATTGTCGGCGTAGGTAACGCTTTCGACAAGACCGAGGTTACAAACCTCTCATCGTCTTCGATGTCTGACATACAGTTCCACCACCCCAATGCCGACAATGGCGGCAAGGTGGAGGGTAACGACTCGCTGTATCTTGGTCAGAAGATGATTACCATCCCCTCGACATATTGGTACGAGGACGATGTCCCCTTCCGTTCGTCGCACCTCAAGGTGTCGTACACCGTGAAGAATTATGTGAATCTCAACGCCGAGTCAACAACTCGCGCCGACGGATTCCTCGAGCTTAGAGTCAAGAATCTCTTGCCGCAGACCGACTTCAACAACGCGGCCAACGGCGAGAAGATAACATACAATCCTGCGCTCACATACGAGCCCTCGAAGAGCGAGCATAACGGTTATTTCAACATTATGCGCCACTCGAAGGATGCCGATGTAGAGTTTGAGTTGGTTGACAAATCGACAGGCGAGGTGGTACACACGCTCCTGCTGGCCGATTTCCTCAAGACCTTCACGCAGATTGATGTCACTAAACAGGAAGTTTTGATTCCCATTATTGTGGAATTTAAGAATATTGGAGTAGATGTAACCATCCCCGACTGGATGATTCACCCTGTTACTCCCGATTATAAAAACTAATAATTAGGATACGACGATGAAGAGAATTAAACATATATCTGTAATTGCGTTATGCTTCGCCGCCGCACTCCTTACCTCTTGCATTAAGGATGAGGTGAATCCCATCGAGGATGTAGTATTCAAGGTGAACATCACACGCTCGGGTGGCGACACTTCGTCACAGCAGGGTGATAAGATTGACAATATTATGGTATGGGCGTTCGACGTAAACAACGACTTTCGAAAGGCTGGTTGGTGTATGTCCGCACCTGCGGATGATACCTTTACCACAATCTCGTTGCAGCTCCCCGTCGATATGTGCGACCCCGAAGGCGGCCTATATCGTATCGTAGCGGTGCTGAATACCCACACCTTCACCAACGAGAATGGTGAGGTCATTGCGCTTGACCGCACAACCACATACGAGGAGCTTATCAACTCGCGCTTCATAAGCCAGAGCATTATGGATAGCGCAATCAACGAGACTCCCTTGCCCGGAAATCCTGCCGTGATGCCTATCACACACTGGTGCGATGTGGAGGTTAGCCAGTCTAACATCTATCCGAACAGCTGCGCCGAGGCGGACCTTACTGTGTTCCGCACAGTGGCAAAGAGCCAGTTCTCGATTATTCGCGATAGCGATTTTGATTTGGAGGTTAAGTCGCTCACGCTCCATAGCAAGGCGATGCCCGAGGAGGGTATCACGCTCTCGGAGAGCTCTCCCGCCCAGCTCGTTGAGATCTCGGCAGAGCCCAATTGGTTTGGCAACAACGCGCCTGCGGCCACAGCGGCTGGTGAGATTGCGGTGATTGACGCGACGACTCCCGTTACGGCTGCAGTAGGTAGCGCCCAGCTTATCGGTGCGCGTTTCCTTTATGAGAACTCTGCGGCGTGCAACTACTCGGATAATTCAGAGTACGAGCCTTCGGGCAACGGCTACTACTACAAGATTGTCTATGAGGCGGCAGGTCAGGAGCACACCCGCTACGTGGGTATTCCCTACGCTGTGACTCGCAACCACGACTATCAGGTTACAGCCTCTATCTCGGCTGACGGCCAGATTGATGTGGCATACACCGTGGCCGAGTGGGAGGATGTTAAGTGGAATATAACATTCGACGTTCCCCAGCACTCGCTCCTTATGACTTCACCTTCGGACTATGCAGCAGCTCCGACAAAGGTTCCTACGCTCTACTATTCGGGCGCAAATGATGCTACGGGTGCTTTCGTTGCATACTTCAAGATGGATGGCCCTGCGGGTGCAAAGTGGAAGCCGACATTTGTTGCTAGCGCCGACAAGTTTGCTGTTGAGGTTTACTCGAGATATGACAGCAATGGAAATCTTATTGGTAGCGATAAGTACACTCACAAGATAGATGACTTCATCGCTCCCAAGGAGGGTGAGTATTACAAGATTGTTGTTCGCGCATTGAATGCCGATAATATTGGAGGTATCGTTAAGTTGGGTATTGTTTATACTCCCCTTTGGAACCCCACAGCGACTCCGCTTGTTATCATCAATAAGGGTTCGCAGCACAATGGACTCTATTATCCATACGATTGGTCGACAACAGGTTCGGCAAACGATAACCCCGATATGTTCTGGGTATCGATTAAACAGGTAGCACAGCCTAATTCTTAATAGATTATGAAAAGGTTATTTTTCTATATAGTATGTTGCGCACTCGCCTCATTTGTCGCTTGTAGCAACAATGAAGATCTTGGCGTAGGTGTCCAGGGCAATGGCTCAGTGGTTATCTCGACCTCTGTGAGCGATGTGGTGACACGTAGCGAGGATAATGCTTCGGAGTCGAGAGTAGAGTGGATTGACGTGTTTGTATTCGATGCAAATGGCAATAAGTTCCACAGCGAGCGCATTAACAAGAGCTCAAATCCCGACATTGGCGGCGGTACGCTGACAATATCGAAGAGCCGTAGCGCATTTACGCTCAACGCCGAGTACTCGATTTACCTTATTGCAAACAGCAACACCGACCTTCAGCAGAAGTCTATTGCGACGCTTGACGATTTGAAGGCGCAGACTCAGGAGGATGAGAATCTTCACCTCTCGGGCTTCCGCGATGCTGATGGCAATATGATTAAGAACAATGCGCCCGCCCTGTTCTTGATGGATGGCGTTGTTCACACTCCATCTAACGAGAATCAGACCTCGATAGTTATTAACAACGGTAACACCAATGTCGATTTGCAGCTTGAGGCGACTATCCGTCGTGCGGCAGCGAAGATTGTAATCAACATCAATCAGGGCGAGGATGTGGAGTTCCACCACTATCTCGAGATTACTGACGAGGACGACAATGTAACAGATATCGGTACTGCGGAGTACACATTCTACCAGCTCCCCATCTCTACTACTATCTTGTCATCGGCAACACCTTTGACCAACCCTACGAAGCAGAATACAACGGAGGAGCACGATAACGACTACTCGTTCATCTGGTCAAAGGGTGCAGGCCACACCGAGGCGAAGCCCAACCACAAGATTCAGCTTGTTGGCTATAGCTATGCCTACAAGTGGAATGCTGCGGAGGATATGGTTAGCCTTGTGGTAAACATCCCTATGCGTTGGAATGAGAACAACTCTACAAACGCTACTCGTGAGGATTGGAGCGAGCGTAGCCAGAACTGGTATCGTATTCCTATTACTCAGAGTTCGAGCTTCGAGCGCAACAAACTCTACGAGGTGTCAATTACGGTTAATACCCCCGGTGCTTCAAGCAAGAGCTCGGCAATCGTTCTTCAGGATATCAAGTACGACATTCACGATTGGGAGGATAAGGAGATTTCTATTACCAACTCGGCAAACGATCCTGAGTTCTTGATGCTCAACCGCGACACGGTGCATATCTACAATGCAAATATCGACACCGAGCAGCTTACATTCTCTTCATCGTCTTTCATTCGTTCGAATGGTGTAAAGGTTAAGAGCGTGAATGTTGGTGGCAGCACAAAGAAGGCTATCTATTTCTATAATAAGTTTGGTCAGAAGACCTATCTTCAGGATGTGGAAAGTTCATCTTGGGGGGTAGATTCACCTTCACAGGTTGCTTCGGCGGTTAGTGCTACGGCGCAGGCTAACGTTCTTAATGGTGGCATTAGCATCTCGTCAAAGATTTTTGAGCAGAGCAACCCCGACACCGAGTGGCACTTCAATACGATTCGTTACATCGAGTTTGAGGTGGAGAACGCGGATGGCATCAAGGCTGAGTTTTTGGTGATGCAGTACCCCGTTATCTACATCACAAACCAGCAGGGTTACTTCTCGTACCGCGATGACTTTATTGCAGCCGATGGAACGGTTGTTCACTACCAAAACCGCCAAGCAAACTATTTGACAGCAGCTTATTGGGGCTCTTACAAAACTCAAAGGAGAGTTCGAACTTATTTTGGGACTGATTGGGAGGATGTAAGCGGTACCAGTGGTTACGGCGTCGTATATTCAGACCAAGCTTCCAACTACTATGTAGATGGTAAGAAACTATCATCAAACAGTAGTGGATATTACTATGAGTACACAGAGGGTGACACAACCTATCGTAAGATATATGATGATGTGGATTTAGTATTCAATTCTGACGTTGTGAGAGAGGTGTACACAACAGGAGATAATGTAGGTAAATCGGACCTTGATTCATATAAAATCAATAGTAATAAGAGAAATTGGACATATAACAACAGTAAGGACCCCGGTAACCAGCGTATGTACCACGTTCACGTTACAGCTACATCAAGCGATTATACCGTAGGTCGTCCCCGTATTGTCGATGAGAATGGTAATATTACAACCGATGTGGAGAATGGTCAGACTGACGATAGTGCAGATAATGCACGTCTGGTATCGCCCTCGTTTATGATTGCATCGCAGCTCGGAGTAACCCAGTCGGCAGGCTCGGTAAGTGACTCTAACTACGCTCGCGCCGTAAACCAGTGTAAGAACTATGTGGAGACCTACTACGATGACCTCAATAACAATAACCAGTGGGATTCAGGCGAGATCGTCCACCACTATAGGGATTGGCGACTGCCGACAGCCGAGGAGATTCGTATCATTGCGGAGTTGCAGGGTAAGGCCAATGGTGCTGTAGATACAGTTTTGGCAGGTCAGTATTACTTCTGTGCTTCACCTCAGAAGTCTGTAAATGGAGCATCATCATATACGAGTAGCGGCTACTTTATCCGCTGCATTCGTGACGCCTATTAGAATGAGCTACTAACTGAAAAATGAATAATAATATGAGAAGAATTATAAATAGAACTATAGCCCTTGCGATGATTCTCTTTGCTGTGGCTTGCCATAATGACGAGATTCTGAACTATGGCGGTGAGGTTGTGAATCCAGAGGTAGGGGCCGATGAGATTGCTATCAGTCTCAACGTAGTAGCTCCCGACCCCGTTGTTGTCGATACACGAGCCGTTGACCCCGATGGCAAGGGCGTGCAGACTATGACAATCTTCTGCTTCGATGAGCAGGGCCTGTTCATCTCTACCGCTTCGGCTAAGCTCACTCACAACAGCAGCGACCTTGAGGCTGGCGGTAAGCTGAATGCAGTGATTCCCAACACTACACGCATTATGCACTTTGTGGGTAATCAGAATATGTCGCAGTTCTCGGAGGCCGACTTCGTACACCACCACGAGGAGCAGCTCCTCTCGGTACTCGAGGGTAGCGCAGGTATGCTCATCTATTGGGCGCGAGTGGAGGTTCCCGAGAATGTAAAGGAGCTTTATACCACTGCTGGCGACAACCGCACCACAGCCGAGGCTATCTTGGATTGGATTACAATCGAGACCAACCCCACAGATGCCGAGCATAAGGGTATCGCGGGCAAGAACAATCCGTTGATTTTGTTGCGCAATCAGGCTAAGGTTACTGTGGTATCGGAGGGTGCTACTGCCGATTCTGCAGGCCGCGAGTGGGCAGGCGACGATTTCACCGTAACGGGCTTTACCGTGTGCAACACGCAGGCCTTCGGTACGGTCGCACCCTTCAACGATAACTACGGCTATCCTACATATCATAGCTCAACTTTCACCCCCGAGTTCACGGTGGATAACGAGCAGGGTGCTACTTATAATTGGCTTAACGCCGATTATATCACTCTGCCCGAGAATAAGGATAAGTTGAGCGATATTATGGATGTTGATACGGCCGTTGAGACCTTCGTTTTCGAGACTGAGAACTCGAGTGCAGACCCCGTTGACGTGATTATTCGCGGTATAAACCGTGGTGGCACAGAGCTTTACTATCGCGCTACGCTTACCGATAGCGAGGGCGAGCAGGTGAAGATTCGCCGTAACCACCACTACAAGATTACTATCGATGGCGCACTCCGCTATGGTGTTTCCACCTTCGAAGAGGCTCTCACTACCCCCGCGACAAACAACGTATGGCTCTCTATTTCGGACGAGGTTAAGTCTGTGCAGAATAACGACTACAAGCTCACCGTTGAGCAGACACGCGTGGTGAATAATGCCGACGATGTTACAAGCAATGACTATTCAATCTCATTGGCCTTCAATGTGGAGTCGTTGAGAAGCGGCGTGAACCTCTCCTCTGACAACTTGCACATCTCGTGGGTAGAGCAGGATCAGGACGTATCAAACACCTATAACAGCTCATTGGTGGTTGGCTCAAACGTAAGTTTCAACACCTCGACTGGTAAGGGCTCGATATCTCTTAAGCTGAATGTATTGCCCGCCGATAAGGATGTGCTGGAGGGTGCATTGCTTGTTAAGTATGGCCAGTTGCAGCGCAAGATTCGTGTCGTGACCGTACGCACACAGTCGTTCGTTCCTGCGTGGGTTAGCTCGCAGGTTTATGGTACGACAGGCTCAAGCGACTCGTCGCGCTCAAACGTTACGCTTATGTTCACCATCCCCGAGGATTGCCCCGAGGAGTTGTTCCCGATGGATGTGCTCATCACATCTAACGAGTTGGACGTGCGCAATAACGCAGGTCAGGTGTTGCCCATCATCCGCAAGGGACAGGACGGCTACGGCATTACAGGCGTTTTGGACAATGTAGGCGGCGTGGAGATTAAGGAGCAGGGCTACAAGTATGTTTTGGAGATTGATAAGCCCGGTAAGCACTATGTATATATGTGGAACATCCTTTCACAGAGTGAGAGCGCACAGAATTATGTGACCATCGAGGCGCAGAACTTCACCCCTCTGACAAAGGTTGTAACCTATGCGGCGCATCAGAACGTTATCACCGTTGATAATGTGCAGACCTCTGAAAGCCAGACGGGTAATGCCGCAGATAATGTTTACTATATGTACGTAGCTCCCAAGCGTGGTGCAGTAGTTCCTTTGCGTCTTAGCTTGGAGAATAGCAATGGAAATGACGTTTCTTATGGCGAGTTGGACGAGTTCTTGCTCTACTCAAGATACCTCTCTCACTATGAGGACAGCGAGTACAGCGATGTGAAGAGTAAGTTGCCAACTGATGAGTGGATGAACAACGCTCACGGCCTGACAGATCCTCACCAGTATTTCCCCTGCCAGTTCTTGCCTATCGACGAGGCTCAGTGGGGTACAGGTGGCCGAGTGTACGCATTTATGCCTCGTAAGACATATATCGACCTCTTCCACGAGAGTGCCAACACCGACCATCACAAGAGCCACTTCTCGCTCTATATGCACACCAACCGTGCTGCGAGTGCCGAGATGATTCGTATCTCGTCGAATAACCTTGCCTCAAAGGCAGCCTTCTCGGCGACAGATTACGAGAACGAGTCGGCTACAAACACTCAGGTGTATCGTGCTAATGCAACTAACTCGCTCTATAAGGATAAGGGTGATGTGAACACCTATCGTTCGATGATTTTCGAGCTTCGCAACTACCCCGACTTCCGCTTCAATGCGCAGGTGAATGGCGATCCCTCTTACTCGTCATCACCCAACCTAACCGACGAGGCGGAGCCTACCTCAACCGTAGAGGTGCCCTATGGTCCTAACCGCGAGGTGAATGTTTCATTCGACGTGAAGAGTTATATGTATAATTCTTCGACAACGGTAGATCCTTTTGGCGAGGAGTTTGAGATTTATATCTACGCTCCAACGCTCAAGCCCGCCGCTGGCGAGACAAAGCTTAAGGCAGATCCTAACCGTGCAGGTCAGTATATCTACACCGTTGCTGCAAATGCTACCGATGCACGCGTGGAGGTTAAGTTCGTAACAAGCGAGATTGTTTCATCGGGCGAGATTACTATCAGTGCCGACCCCGAGGCTGTTAGCTTCAAGAGCAAGAGCTTTGCGTTGCAGAATGCGCCCATCGTGGGTAAAATCACCTATGCAGACAGCAGCTCGGCTACAGGCACAAACGTTCCTAATGGACAGTTTGTATCGTTCATCCGAGTATTGGACGGCAGCCGTATCGGCTCGATGGTAGTGGGCAATAACGGAGAGTATCAGTTGCGTCTGCGTAAGGAGTACGACTTTACGTGGGACGGTCAGGATGATAAGATTCAGCTCTATATCCAGATTGGTGGCAAATACTACTCGGCAAGCTTGGCCAACCTCAAGGCTTTGAATGAGTCGCCTAACATAAAACTCGTCTTGGCGGAGTAGCTTGCACATATGCTTAACTTTTAGAAAAGGGTGTCCCGATGCTGGGGCACTCTTTTCTTTTAGAGCTTTATACACCCCTTTATCCCTCCAAATTTTGTAATTATTTTGCATTTACGTATATTTGCACTATGAGTCGGACTCTGCGCGGCACGTAAGTTGTCGGTGATGGGTGGCAAGGCTGCCCGCACAATAAAACGGAGGACTCGTACGTTATAATAAAAAAGGAGCATTTGCTGCTTTACTTTAATGCAAACTAAACTGAACTAAACCTA
Source organism: Alistipes sp. (assembly GCA_045646685.1). Taxonomy (GTDB): domain Bacteria; phylum Bacteroidota; class Bacteroidia; order Bacteroidales; family Rikenellaceae; genus Alistipes. The sequence goes on from JAZRLD010000070.1 coordinate 16,126, forward strand.
TGTACGCTATGAAAACTATTAAGCGAATCTTGTTGGCAGGCCTTGTGACCATTGTGGCTACAAGCTGCACATCTGCCTTCTACACTTCGTCAGGCAGTGCATACGATGATTTATACGCTGTTCACGACCGCACGGCTATAGCCAATCGTCAGAAGGCCGAGGCTGATGCACGTCGTGCCGAGGCCGAAGCGCGTCAGGCTGAGGCTCAGGCTCGTCAGGCCGAGTTGGAGGCACAGCTCGCCGAGTTGGGACTTACTCAGGCGCAGAGTGGCACACGCACCGACAGCGATGGCGTGATTATCGTTGATGATAATGCTACACGTTCGACAAACGTCTATGACAGCTACTTGGCCGACAACTACGAGAGCGCCTATGCGCGTCGTCTTTTGGGCTTCAAGTCGGCGACATACCGTATGCCTTCGAGCTACTTCAACTTGCGCTATGGCGGTGACTATATGTATGTTACAGCCTACGATCCCGCTATCTACAACGTGATGGTTGCAGGCGATCAGGTGTGGGTTGAGCCTAAGTATATCTCGTCGATGTTCGGTTCGTGGGGTGCAACAAATGCTACGATGCTCGTTCACTCGCCTTGGTACTACGGCTGGCACGCAGGCTTCTACGATCCTTGGTACTACTCATCGTGGGGCTTCCCCCGCTACTCGTGGTACGATTGGAACTGGAACATCTGCTACGGCTCAAGCTGGGGCTTTGGCCTTAACCTCTGGTGGGGCTGGGGTGGAATCTACCGTCCTTGGCGTCCCTACCACTACCACCATCACCACCATATCGGCGGCCTCCACCATCATCACGGCCACATCTTGGGCGGCGGTGGCGGATATATCAACAATTACTACGGCTCGCGTCACAACGCTCCGCGCAATAACTACGGTCCTGTGCAGAGCTCGCGCAATATCGTAAATCGTGGCTCGGGATACTCTACACCCTACCGCTCTACCTCTTACCGTTCTCCGAGTTCGGGCAAGGTGTATGGCGGCGAGACATCGACATCACGCGGCAAGGTGACAACACCCGTGCAGGGCTCAGTAGGTCGCTCGCAGGGCGTAAACCGCTACACAGGCACATCGCGTAGCAAGAGCTACACGCAGCCCTCAATGCAGCAGTCGCGCCCGAGCAACAACAGTAGCAACATAACACGCAATAACTCTACAAGCCGTTCATCATATAGCTCAGGCTCATCGTTTGGCTCATCAAGCAGCACACGCGGTGGTGGCAGCAGCTTCTCTGGCGGCGGCTTCTCGGGTGGCAGTGGCGGCTCACGTGGCGGTGGCTCGCGCGGACGTTAAATAGATAAAAAAGGAGGGCGTTTCGCCCTCACAAAAGTGTGCAAATATGAAATTTTCAAGAATTATTCTCTCTTCGCTCCTCGCGGTGGCTATGGCAGTAGGCGCATCGTCTGCGGCACAGGCGCAGTATCGCTTCGGAGGTCTGCTGATGGACCGCGACGGAATGATGTCAAGCGATATGTACACCCTCTCGCAGACGAGCTTCGGCTTCGGCACGGCACGTTCGATGGCGATGGCGGGAGCATTCACCTCGCTCGGTGGCGACCTCTCGGCTATGGGTATCAACCCCGCAGGTTTGGGTATGTACCGCTCCAATGAGCTCTCTATATCGCCTATGATGGGCTTCATCAACGCCGACAGCGCTGACAACAGCACCAGCAATTGGGGCGATAACTCGCTCAATCGCTTCTCGATGGCTAACATAAGTGCGCTGGCAAATGTGTTCGAGAGTAGTGGTAATATCGTGAGTGTCAACTTGGCTGTTGGCTACAACCGCGTGGCAGACCTTAACTATAACTACGGCTACACATCGAAGAGCCCCGCATCGGGCAGCCCCTATCGCTCTATAAACGACGCCTTTGTGCGTCAGCTCGGTCAGGGTGGAATATTCCCCACAAGCGATGGCTCGCTGGACTATAACTTTGGCGACTCATACTATTGGGGTGGTATGCTGGCCTACAACGGCTGGCTCTTAGACCCCGAGAGCGACGAGCTTGGCCCCTACTGGACATCGGCAAACACTATCGGCGCAAATGCCGAGGTGGGACATACGGTAGGTGTCGAGAGCAGAGGACATATCGGTGAGGTCGATATCGCCTTTGGTATGAACGTGGCCAATAAGTTCTACGTGGGTGCTACACTCGGTGTCCAGAGCGTTAGTTGGAAGCGTCAGATATACTATGGTGAGGATTATATCTACAACGGCACGCCCGTCTATGGCGATGGCTATCCGCTGGAGACTCCCGCCGAGTGGATGGATTACAATCAGGCGGTGAACGTGGCTGGTGCAGGCGTGAATCTGAAGGTGGGTGTTATCTACCGCCCCATTCCCGCATTGCGCTTGGGTGCTGCTCTCCACACGCCCACATACTACTCTTTGGAGCGTAGTTATCAGTCACATATGGCTACAAACTTCCACCGCGATGGCGACAGAACGCCCACGCTGGAGGATATAGGTGAGAATACTTGGGACTTCTGCTCGCCCACGAAGTTGATGTTCGGTGCATCGTACTCGTTCGGCAATGTTGCCGTATTGTCGGTGGACTACGAGCGCGACTGGTATAATGGTATGCGCGTGATGAATATCCCCGCAGGCTTCGACCTCTCGAAGAGCGATTACAACCGCGAGTTCAAGGATAACTTCAAGGGCTCGAACACCCTGCGCATAGGTGCCGAGGTGAAGCCCATACCCAACTTGGCTCTGCGTGCAGGTTATGGTTATAACGACGGCGCACTGCGCAACGCATATAGCAGCTACATCAACCGTCCGCTGACCTACCGCACGGTATGCTACTCGGGTGGCGTTGGCTTTGCGTTTGGTCGCACAACTTTGGATTTGGCCTACCAGCGTTTGGTGCAGAATCAGACCGCATATATGCTCTACTATGCGATGGAGGATTCAGGCCATTTCGATACGGCAAGCCCCTACTACTCTACATCGTACAACCGCGATAATGTTATCCTGACATTGGGATACCGTTTTTAAGCAGAGGGCTATAAGTGTTATAGGTGCTATAAGTATTATAGGAGTTGCGTGCTACTTCGCGGTATCTCCGTTGCTGGCTGTATAACACTTATAACACCTATAATCCCTATAACACTTATACCCCAAAACTATGAAAAAACTTCTTTTTGCAGCCGCTGCGTTGCTCCTCTTGGCGAGCTGCGCCGAGCGCGAGATGAATATCCGCGCTGCGACATACAACGTGCGTTACGATGCAGCGGCCGATGCCACCAATGGCGACTCGTGGGCCGAGCGTAAGCAGGCCGTGGTGAAACTCATTCGCGACTACGATTTTGATATCTTCGGCACGCAGGAGGCCAACGACCGTCAGATGCCCGAGTTCGCATCTATGTTGCCCGAGTACGACTATATCTTCCACCCCTACGGCAATGTCGAGCGATATGGTCACAACTGCATAACATTCTTTAAGCGAGATAAATACGAGCTTCTCGACAAGGGTACATTCTGGTATAGCCAGACGCCCGACACCGAGAGCGTGGGCTGGGACGCCAACGACTACCGCCTGTGTAATTGGGGCAAGTTTTTGGATAAGGCCACAGGCCGCGAGTTCTTCTTCTTTAACTCGCACCTCTACTGGCGTTTGGAGGAGGCACGCGCCAATTCGGGCCGTGTGCTTGTGGAGAAGATTAAAGAGATTGCGGGTGATGCTCCCGTGATAGCCGTTGGCGACTATAACTCTATGCCCGAGTCGCCGCAGGTTAAGGATATTCTCTCGCTTATGAACGACGCCTACGCCATCAGCGAAACCACGCCCGTAGGCTCATACGACACCGACCTCGGTGGCGGAAATTTCGTTGGCCCGGCAAATGGTCGTATCGACTTTTTGTTCGTGAGCAAGGGCATCAACGTTAAGGATTACACCGTGCCCGAGGATAAGCGCGAGAACGGTCACTACCCATCGGATCACCTGCCCATCGTCTGCAACCTTACTATCGAGTAATCTTCGCCAAAAGAGAGAGAGAGCAATGAGTGAGAAGCGAGTGAAGTATTTGGACCTTGCGGGCGGAATACTTATCATCTGGATTATCATCTTCCACGCCATAAATGGCTGCAAAGTATTTGGTGAGGTGGATGCGCGTGTGGCGTTGCCATATCTTACATTCTCTATGCCGTGGTTCTTCTACAAGTCGGGAATGTTGTTTAAGGCTGGCGCGGGAGTGAGAAGAGATGTAACAAAGTTGCTTATTCCTTTCCTGAAGTGGAGCGCCATAGGCTATATCATCTATCTCGTAGTGCTGGCTGTGGGTGGCAACCTCTCGGTGCAGACGGCTGTAACGGATGTGGCCAACACATTCTATATCTACGGCTATATTCCCGTAAATGTCCCTGCGTGGTTTGTGCTGTCGCTCTTTTTTGTGCGTGTCATTGCCCGTTATCTGATTAAGTGGGCTGTGCCACCCGTAGTATGCATTGTGGCGGGCATAGCCTTTGGCTACGGATTTCATCTGCTGGCAAATCCCCATCTGCCATTCTACTTGGCAAACATAGTGATGGGTATCGTATTCTTTATGGTGGGTTACCGCTTTGGTCGCTATGAGAGCAAGCGATGGCTCCTCGCCCTCTGTCTTGCAGGCTATGTGGCATTTATCGCACTCGGCCCCTCAATTGTCGGCCACCACCGCAATGTATTGTTGCAGGGTGAGTATCTGCTGTGGCCTCTGTTTGGCTATTGCGGTATTATAACATTCAACAATCTCTGCCGTTGGGTAGATGGTATGCTGTCACGCTCGGCGCTACGTAACCTCCGCCCCATATCGTTTATAGGAGCAAATACGATGAGCGTTCTTGTTGCGCACGCCTTCATCTACTTCCCCATACAGAAACTCTCACCGCTTACGCCTTGGCAGAATGTGGGATTGATATTTTTGGGTTATGTGCTGCTTCTTACGCCTATATTACTGCGTAAGAGAGTAAAAAAAATAGTCTGTAATAGTACACGTTAAATAAAAAATGGTTACTTTTGTACTTTAGTACAAGTGGCCATTTTTTTGTGGCCGACGATGAGGAGAAAAAAATCGAAATAAAAAAGATATGGCAGTAGAACTTAAAGATTTAACCAAGGTCGAGGATAACTACTCGAAGTGGTACAACGAATTGGTCGTTAAGGCTGGTTTGGCCGAGAATTCGGCTGTTCGTGGTTGTATGGTAATTAAGCCTTACGGCTACTCTATCTGGGAGAAGATGCAGCGTGCGCTGGACGATATGTTCAAGGCTACAGGTCACGAGAACGCATACTTCCCCTTGTTCATTCCCAAGTCATTCTTCTCGCGCGAGGCGTCGCACGTGGAGGGCTTCGCCAAGGAGTGCGCCGTTGTTACGCACTACCGCTTGATGAACAGCCCCCGCGGTGAGGGTGTTGTTGTTGACCCCTCGGCACGTTTGGAGGAGGAGCTTATCGTGCGTCCCACATCGGAGACCATCATCTGGAATACATATAAGAACTGGATTACATCATACCGCGACCTTCCTATCCTCTGCAACCAGTGGGCTAACGTTGTGCGCTGGGAGATGCGTACACGTCTTTTCCTTCGTACTGCCGAGTTCTTGTGGCAGGAGGGCCACACCGCTCACGCTACACGCGAGGAGGCTATCGAGGAGGCAGAGCGTATGATTCGCGTATATCAGGACTTTGCCGAGAATTGGATGGGCGTGCCCGTTATCGTAGGTCACAAGTCACCCAACGAGCGTTTCGCAGGTGCTGAGGATACCTTGACTATCGAGGCGTTGATGCAGGACGGTAAGGCTTTGCAGAGCGGTACATCGCACTTCCTCGGCCAGAACTTCGCCAAGGCGTTCGACGTAACCTACACCACAAAGGAGGGTAAGCAGGAGTACGTTTGGGCAACATCGTGGGGTGTTTCTACTCGTTTGATGGGTGCTTTGATTATGGCTCACTCTGACAACAACGGTCTTGTTCTACCTCCCAAGCTCGCTCCTATTCAGGTTGCTATGGTACCCATCTACAAGGGCGAGGAGCAGTTGAAGGAGATGACAGAGAAGATGGAGGCTATCGCCAAGGAGCTTCGCGCTAAGGGCGTATCTGTTAAGGTTGATGCGCGCGACAATGTACGTTCAGGCTTTAAGTTCGCCGAGTACGAGTTGAAGGGTGTACCCGTGCGTTTGGCTCTCGGTCCTCGTGACTTGCAGAATGGCACTATCGAGCTCGCACGTCGTGACACGCTCACCAAGGAGGTTGTTCCGCAGGAGGGCCTTACAGAGCGTATCGTAGCGTTGCTTGACGAGATTCAGCAGAACATCTTCAAGAAGGCTCTCGACTACCGCAACTCGATGATTACCGAGGTGAACACTTGGGACGAGTTTGTAGATGTTTTGGAGAACAAGGGTGGCTTTATCTCGGCTCACTGGGACGGTACCGTGGAGACTGAGGTTGCTATCAAGGAGGCTACCAAGGCTACAATCCGTTGTATCCCTCTCGACGTGAAAGAGGAGGAGGGCAAGTGTATCTTCACTGGTAAGCCTTCGAAGTGTCGCGTATTGTTCGCTCGCAGTTACTAATCTACAACTTTTATTAGGTATTATAGGTGTGATAAGTGTTATAGGTATTACCTTCGCTTATTACACCTATAATGCTTATAACACTAACCTAACTGACCTATGAAAAAAATCTTTTCTCGCATTGCAATATGCTCTGCGCTCCTTGCGCTTGCATCGTGTGGCAACACACATAAGCAGGAGTTGGTGGACTATGTGAACAACCGCATCGGTAACATCTCACATCTGCTTGTTCCGACCTATCCCACCAGCCAGCTCCCCAACGCTATGCTCCGTATGAACCCCGACCATAGCGAGTTCACAACAGACCGTATGGGCGGTATTCCTATGAATGTACCCTCGCACCGTCAGGGCGATGTTACGCTTATGAAGCCCTTCTGTGGCGATGAGTCTGTAGTTAATGCAGATTTCCGCTACCGCTACGACCACGAGAAGACTGCGCCCTACCGCTACTCGGTATATCTCGACGACTTCGCCATCGCTCTCGACTACGCTCCCGCCGAGCACTCGGCCATTATGAGCTGCACCTTCGAGCAGGCGGGCGACCGCTTTCTGATGCTCCAGAGCCAGTGGAAGGAGGCCGAGATCTTCGCCGAGGGCAACCGTATGTGGGGTTACGACACCTACTACGACACCAAGCACTACTTCTGGATGGAGTTTGACCAGACACCCGTAGCCTTCAGTGGCAAGGATGGCGATGCTGTGCGCTATGCGCAGTTCGCTCCCGAGGTGGAGAAGGTTACACTCCGCTACGGTATCTCATATATCGACTACGAGCAGGCCGAGCGCCACGTGAACAACGAGATTCCCGCATTCGACATCGAGAAGACCGTTGCTGCGGCACGCGCGGCGTGGAACAAGGCACTCGGTAAGATTGAGGTTGAGGGAGGCACTGAGGACCAGCGCACAACATTCTACACGGCTCTCTACCGTGCGCACGAGCGTATGATTAACCTCTCGGAGGAGGGACGCTACCGCGGACCTTTCAACAAGCAGGTGCAGGAGGATGGCGGCGTAGCATTCTGGACTGACGACTGGGTGTGGGACACATATCAGTCGCTCCACCCCTTGCACTGCATCATCAACCCCAAGGCCGAGGGCGAAAAGATGAACTCGTACGTTAGAATGTACCGCGAGGCTGGCTGGATGCCCACATTCCCGGCTGTATATGGCGACTCGCACCGTATGAATGGTAACCACGCTGCGGCTATCTTCGCCGATGCGTTGGCGAAGGGTATCGAGTTCGACGTGGAGGGTGCCTTTGAGGGTATGCACCACACCGTGCTCAACGAGACTATGATTCCTTGGACTCTGGCCCCTGCCACCGAGCTTGATAAGTTCTACCACGAGAATGGTTGGTTCCCCGCGCTCCACCCGGGCGAGAAGGAGACCGTCGAGGAGGCTATGGGCTTCGAGAATCGTCAGGCGGTGGCTGTGACATTGGCTGCATCGTACGACGACTGGTGCATTGCGCAGTTGGCCAAGAAGTTGGGCCGCAAGGAGGATTACAACTTCCACCTGCAGCGCAGTTTCAACTACCGCAACTTATTCAACGCCGAAACAGGCTTCTTCCACCCCAAGGACAACAAGGGTGAGTTTATCGAGCCCTTCGACTATGTCTTCTCGGGTGGTCTTGGTGCGCGTGCTTACTATGACGAGAACAATGCGTGGACCTACATTTGGGACGTGCATCACAACATAGGCGATTTGGTAGCGCTGTTCGGCAGCGAGGAGCGCTTTGTCGAGAAGCTCGACCAGCTCTTCAACGAGAGTATGCGCCTGTCGAAGTGGCAGTACTACGCCAAGTTGCCCGACTCTACGGGTAATGTAGGTCAGTTCGTAATGGGTAACGAGCCGAGCTGCCATATTCCCTATCTCTACTGCTACGCGGGTGAGCCGTGGAAGACGCAGAAGCGTATCCGTATGTTGATGGAGGCGTGGTTCCGCAACGACCTGATGGGTATGTGTGGCGATGAGGACGGCGGCGGTATGTCGGCATTCTATGTCTTCTCGGCAATGGGATTCTACCCTGTGACGGCAGGTCTGCCCTACTATGTTATCGGCTCGCCTCTGTTCGATAAAACTACTATCAACCTCGACAATGGCAAGACATTCTCTGTAGTTGCAAAGAATAACTCGGCTGACAACAAATATATCCAGTCGGCAACGCTCAACGGCAAGCCCTACAATAAGACCTACTTCTCACACGAGGATATCCTTGCGGGCGGTACACTGGAGTTCGTTATGGGCGACCGTCCCAACAAGACGTGGGGCGTGGGTGCTGATGCAGTTCCCCCTTCAGAGGGCAGCGAGATTAACTTAATGAAATAGAAGGCTATGCAACACTTCGATTCAGACTATATGGAGGGTATGCATCCGCTGATTTTGGATGCACTCGTAAAAACCAATATGGAGAAAACCGCCGGCTACGGCACCGACGAGTATTGTGCTTCGGCGCGTGAGAAGATTCTTGCGGCGTGTGGCCTTACGGCTGACGAGGGCGAGGTGCACCTGCTTGTGGGTGGCACGCAGACTAATGCTACCGTTATCAAGGCTCTCCTGCGCCCCTACGAGGGTGTCATTGCCGCCTCTACGGGCCACATAGCGCTGCACGAGGCGGGAGCGATTGAGGCTTCGGGACATAAGGTGCTGACCATTCCTGCCGTAGATGGCAAGCTCTCGGCTGTGGCCGTTGACGAGTACATCAAGGCATTCCGTGCCGATGAGGCGTGGGACCATATGGTGTGGCCGGGAATGGTATATATCTCACAACCGACGGAGTACGGCACATTGTACTCACTCGCCGAGCTGGAGGCTATCGCAGAGGTGTGTCGCAAGTGGCAGATTCCTTTGTTTGTAGATGGTGCGCGCTTGGGATATGCTCTTTCTTCGCCCGCAACAGATGTTACGCTGAAGGATTTGGCGCGTCTGTGCGATGCGTTCTACATCGGCGGCACCAAGTGCGGAGCGATGTTTGGCGAGGCGGTGGTGATGCGCAAGGGGCTTGTGCCGCACTTCTTCACCATCATCAAGCAGCAGGGCGCACTCTTGGCCAAAGGACGTATGTTGGGCCTTCAGTTCGATACGCTCTTCACCGATGACCTATATATAAATATCGCGCGCGAGGCAGTCGCTCAGGCGTCACGTCTGCGTGAGGCGTTCCGCGCAAAGGGATATGAGATTTATGCCGAGTCACCCACAAATCAGGTCTTCGTAGCACTCACCGCAGAGCAGGAGGCGCATCTGCGCACGCTCACGACCTTCTCGGAGTGGGAACGCACGGCCGATGGACGCTTGGTAGTACGACTTGCCACCTCGTGGGCCACCCGCACGGAGGATGTGGATGAGGTGATAGAGAAGTTATAAGAATTATAATATAACACCTATAACACTTATAATACTTACACAAAAAAGGTTGTCCGTTTTGGACAACCTTTTTTATTACTTGCGTATGCTCTCCAGCCACTGCAACATCGCCTCCTGCCAGATGGCCTTGTACTTGAAAGAATCACGAAAACCCCAGCCGTGACCTCCCGAGGGGAGAATGGTTATCGAGGCGGGAACGCCCAACTCCTTCAATGTGTTATAGAACTTCGTAGAGTTGATGGGTGGCACGGTCGCGTCATCGCTCGAAAGAATCAATAGCGTCTGCGGCGCATCCTTGCCCGCAACCAACTCAGGTGACCATTTGTCGGTCAGCTCCTGCGTGCGGTTGCTGCCCAGCAGTTTGTCGTACGAACCCTTATGCATCTGCGAGGGGTTGCCCGTAATCACGGGGTAGAACAAAACGGCAAAGTCGGGGCGCAGAGCAGCACGAGCCGATGTGTCGCCATTAGCCTTGAGGCAACCTACGGCCGTAGATGCGGCTAAGTGACCACCCGCCGAGAAGCCCATAATACCCAACTGCTTGATTGACTCCTTACCGCGATACTCCTCTTTCATATAACGCAACGCCTCGGCAGCGTCCTCCATCGGCACCTGCGGAGTGGTGTTGGGCAGGCGGTATTTCAGCACGGCCGTGGTGATACCATTCTCGGCCATCCACTTGGCATAGTCGCGGCCCTCGTGGCCCATAGATAGCAAGCGGTAGCCGCCACCCGGGCAGATAACCACAGCCTGACCTGTAGCCTTCGTGGGGTTAGCCTCGTAGATGAAGAGCTCGGTGACGTTGGTATTCGACACGCGCTCCTGTCCCTCGTCCTTATCCTCGCCCGAAAGGCCATTCGAGTGGGGCGCAGTGGCGTTGTCCCACAACTTTATAGTCAAATCCTGTGCCTGCGCAGTCATAACACACAGCGACGCAATGGCCGCCAATATAAGTTTGTTCAACATCGTTTTAGGTTTTATCTCTTTACTCCATCTTCAGGCGGCCCTTCACATACTCGCCAATGCGCTCCACGAAGTTGTAGCTACCCGTGCCCGGAGCAGCACTACGCTGGAAGCAGTGGGGACGCAGAGCCAAGGTGTGCAGCTCGCACTGGATACCCATTGCACGCATCTTCTCCCACACCTTTACAGAGTTCATTGCAGCCCAGCCGTCAGCATCGCCGTGTACGAGGTACATAGGCGCTGTGTCGAGGTCGAAGCTGAACTCGGGAACGAGCACCGCGCTGTCGGCATTGCCGCCCGTAGTATTGTTCTTATCCGCGCCATCGGTCAAAGCGTATGCGGGGTAGATACCCACACCCCACTGCACGTTGCAGGGGAGCTTATCCACCTCGTCGATGGGCAGATATGACTGGTGGCGTGAGCTGGAGACACCCATAAGGGTGAGGTGACCGCCCGCCGAGCTACCCATAATACCTATATTATTACCATCGAGGCCAAACTTCTCGGCCTGCGAGCGCACCAGACGAATGGCGCGCTGCAAATCCTGCCAAGCCGTAGTGTGCTTCGCAAGACCACTCTCCTTCGAGGGGCGGGGTGTACGGTACTTCATAGTAACCACGGTGATACCCTGCTCGTTGAGGTGGCGGCGAATGGGTGCAACCTCGAAACCGTCGGGATCGTTGCCCGTATAGCTACCGCCCGAGTAGATAATCTGAATACCCTTTGTCTTCAGGTTCTTGGGCATATGCCACTCGATGTAGGGCTTGCACTGGTGCTCCTGAAAGTCGGGAGTCTTACCCTCGGGCCATACGTCCTGAACAATCTTGTCGGCGCGGGCATCGTCGCTGGCGTAGCGTGCCATAAGCTCCTCCTCCTTACCCAATTCACCCATAAAGCCCATCTGGCGCATAAACTCTACGGTGCGCTCGAAGCCAAAAGCACCGTGGCCCTTATCGGGGTAGAGGTGCAACTCGGCGGGCACCTTCATCTCGCGCAGCTTGCGATAGACGAGTGTCGAGCCGTTAGGAGTGTAGGGGTCAGTACCGCCGTGCTGGAGTGTCATCGGGCAGGTCTTCTCGTCGAACTTGAAGACATCGGAAATCTTAACATCAATGCCATAGCCATCGCGTATAGCGGGTGTACCTGTCTCGCCATCGGTTGTGACATAGGCAGGAGCATTTACCACAGCCCAGTTGATATGGCAGGGCACATCGTCCAGCTTATCCACCTTCTCGTAGGCCGCAGTCTGCGAGCTTGTCGCCAAAAGCAGGGCGAGGTGCGAGCCAGCCGACATAGAGATAACGCCAATCTTCTCGGGGTTGTAACCACGCTTCTCGGCCTCGGCGCGTACCATACGCACGGCGCGCTGGCCATCCTCCCACGCCGTCTGATAGATAGGCAGACCGACGGGGCGGGGTGTACGATAGACAAAGTTCACGGTCTGGAAGCCCAACTTGGTGAGCTCCTCGCGCCACATCTTGATAAGTCCCACATCGCAGCAGTTCTGGTAGCTACCGCCCGAGATAAGAATCATACAGGCGTCGTTATCCACCTCCGCAGCGGGCTTCGCGCCCCACTCGAGGTAGGCTGTGCGATGCTTGTCGGCTTTGAAATCCTCCTTGCCTGCCTCGTCGGTCATAGCGGCAATCTGATGGCTCTGTGCGTTAGGCATCTTGCCCTTGGGCCATACGGGTACGCGCTCTAAAGCCGAGGCGCTGATGATACTGAAAATGCTAATCAGTAGGACTATCCACTTTGTCTTCATAGCTATGGTTATTTTAAGGTTTTACATTACAATGTTGATAATCTTGCCCTTAACGACAATAATCTTCTTGGCGGGCTTACCCTCAAGCCACTTCTGTGCGCCCTCGGTTGTAACGATGTCGGCCTGAATCTCCGCAGGGCCCATATCCAAAGCATAGGTCTGCTTGAAGCGCAACTTACCGTTCACCATTACGGGATACTCGAACGAGCTCTCCACCAAGTGCTTCTCGTCGAATGTGGGGTATGTTGCATCGAAGATAGTCTCGGCGTGACCCATAGCCTCCCACAACTCCTCGGCAATGTGAGGTGCGAAGGGTGCGATAAGGATTGTCAGCGGCTCCAAAATCTCGCGCTTGTGGCAAGCACCAAGCTCATTGAGGCAAATCATAAATGCCGAAACCGAGGTATTGAACGAGAAGTTCTCGATATCCTCGCGAATCTTCTTGATTGTCTTGTGCAGAGTCTTCAACTCGGCAGGTGTAGCCGCCTCGTCGTTGAGTGCAAATGCGCCCTCACGGTCGTAGAACAAGCGCCAGAACTTACGCAGGAACTTGTGAACACCGTCGATACCGTTTGTATCCCAAGGCTTCGACTGCTCCAACGGGCCGAGGAACATCTCGTACATACGCAATGTGTCAGCACCGTAGTTCTCCACGATGTGGTCGGGGTTAACGACGTTGAACATCGACTTCGACATCTTCTCGATAGCCCAGCCGCAGATGTACTTGCCATCCTCCAAGATAAACTCCGCATCGCGGAACTCGGGACGCCAAGCGCGGAAGGCCTCTAGGTCGAGCTGGTCGTTCTTCACGATGTTTACATCGACGTGAATCTCCTGTGTCTCGTAGTCGCCCTTCAAGCCGAGCGATACGAACTTATTTGTACCTACAACACGATATACGAAGTTTGAGCGGCCCTGAATCATACCCTGATTAACCAACTTCTTGAAGGGCTCCGACTCGCACACGTAACCCAAGTCGTAGAGGAACATATTCCAGAAACGTGAGTACATCAAGTGACCTGTTGCGTGCTCGATACCACCGATATACAAATCCACATTACGCCAATAGTCGTTCGCCTCCTTCGATACCAAAGCCTCCTGATTGCGGGGATCCATATATCGCAAGAAGTAAGCCGACGAACCAGCGAAGCCCGGCATTGTAGAGAGCTCCAACTGATGTCCCTCATAAGCCCAATCAGCTACACGTGCCAAAGGAGGCTCGCCCTGCTCGGTGGGGCCGAAGTTTTCGATAGGGGGCAACTCCAACGGGAGCTTATCCTCGGGGAGGGGATATGCCGTTTCGCCCTTGTAATATACGGGGAAGGGCTCGCCCCAATAACGCTGACGCGAGAAGATAGCATCGCGCAGGCGGTAGTTGATGAGCTTCTTACCCAAGCCACGCTTCTCCACCTCGTCGAACATTGCGGGGATAGCCTCGGTTACGTCCTTGCCTGTGAGGAAGCCAGAGTTAATCATCTTACCAGCCTTGGCGTCGTATGACTCAACCTCGATATTGCCGCCCTCAACCACGGGAACAATATCCAAACCGAAGTGGCGCGCAAAGGCGTAGTCGCGCGAGTCGTGCGCGGGAACAGCCATAATAGCACCTGTACCGTAGCCAGCCAACACGTAGTCAGAGATATAGATAGGAATAGCCTTGCCTGTGAAGGGGTTGATGGCGTATGAGCCTGTCTGAACACCACTCACGCGGCGAGTCTCGGCGATACGCTCACGCTCCGAGCGCTTCTTTGTCTCGGCGATGTAAGCCTCAACGGCAGCCTTGTTCTCCTCGGTTGTCAGCTCCTCAACCCACTCGTGCTCGGGGGCGATAACCATAAACGTTACACCAAAGATAGTGTCGGGGCGTGTGGTGAAAATCTCCAGCTTGCGCTCCGAATCCTTCACGTCGAAGAATACCTGCGCACCTACCGAGCGACCAATCCAGTTACGCTGAATCTCCTTCAATGAGTCGCTCCACTCCAATGAATCCAAACCGTCAAGCATACGCTGTGCGTAGGCTGTAACGCGCAATGACCACTGCTTCATACGCTTCTGCTCCACGGGGAAGCCACCACGCACTGACAAGCCGTCCTTAACCTCGTCGTTTGCCAAAACGGTACCCAGCTGGGGACACCAGTTTACCATAGTGTCGGCGCGGTATGCCAAGCGGTAGTTCTGCAATACCTGCTCACGCTCCTCCTCCGAGTAGGCGTTCCATTGCTCGGCAGTGAACGACATAGGCGCTGTGCAAGCTGCGTTCAAGCCCTCCGAGCCACTCTCTGCAAACCTCGCAACGAGCTCCTTGATGGGGCGTGCCTTCTGTGCATCGTAGCAGTAGTAGTGGTCGTACATCTTCAGGAATGCCCACTGCGTCCACTTGTAGTACTCGGGCTCGCAGGTGCGTACCTCACGGTCCCAGTCGTAGCAGAAGCCTATCTTATCCATCTGCTCGCGGTAGCGGTTGATGTTCTGGTCGGTGGTCACGGCAGGGTGCTGACCTGTCTGGATAGCGTACTGCTCGGCGGGAAGACCGAAGGCGTCGTAACCCATAGGGTGCAATACGTTGAAACCGCACAGACGCTTGTAGCGTGAGTAGATATCCGATGCGATGTAACCCAGCGGGTGACCTACGTGCAAACCGGCTCCCGAGGGGTAGGGGAACATATCCAAAACGTAGAACTTGGGGCGTGAGGGATCAACCTCGACGTGATAGGTCTTGCGATCGTTCCAGAGCTTATGCCATTTGCTCTCGATCGACTTGAAATTGTACTCCATAATTGTATCTGTTTTTGTTTTTTTGTTCTTTTTCAAGAGTCGCGGCGTCACTTTCGTCCTCCGCGCAACCTCTAACCGACAAAGATAGGAAAAAAAGATGAAAGATAAAAGAGCAAAGATGAAAGATAAGAGAGCAAAGAGCAACCGACGCCAAACCGAGGGCAGAGGGTGCTTGCACACTTTGCCGAGGTGCGAAGGAGGAAAAGCCTGCGAAGCAGGGTTAAAGATGAAATATAACTCTTATAACACCCATAATTCCTATAACACTTATTTATCCTCAGGCAGTTACATCGCGCCCCTCGGCGGTCGCTGCTTTTCGTTAAATAATCGTTAATATTGGCAGTAAAATGTTGCGAATTGGACTGTATATATTATCTTTGGAATCAGAAATGCGCCCTAAGCACAAGGTGCAAGGGACGAAACTACTTAATTATGAGCGTGTTATACACAGTAATGCTTGCCGTTTTGGCCATTTTGGCTATCTCGGGACTTTATGTCGGCGTGACAAATGACGCCGTAAACTTCCTTAACGCTGCCATCGGTTCAAAGGTGGCAAAGATGCGTACCATTTTGGCCGTAGCGTCAGTCGGTATCATCATCGGAGTGTTGACCTCGTCGGGTATGATGGAGGTAGCACGTAGCGGTATGTTCAACCCCGGCCTGTTCACCTTCCACGAGATTATGATTCTCTACGTGAGTGTGATGTTCGCCAACGTTATCCTGCTGGATATCTACAACTCGCTGGGCTTGCCCACCTCTACAACCGTAGCATTGGTCTTCTCGTTGTTGGGTGCCGCTATCGCCGTTTCATTGTATAAGATTTCGGGCGACCCCTCGCTTTCAATCGGCTCGTTAGGCGGATTTATCAACACCACACGTGCTATGGGTGTGATTTCGGCAATTCTGTTGTCGGTGCTTATCGCATTCGTGTTCGGTACGTTGATTATGTGGCTTTCACGCTTCCTGTTCTCATTCCGCTACTTCGCAATGTTCCGCAAGACGGGTGCTTTGTGGTGCGGTATGTCGTTCACAGCCATTGCTTATTTCGCTGTGTTTAAGGCTTTGAAGGGCGTGTTGGCAGGTACAGCAATGTACACTTGGATTAGCGACAACCTCTTGCTCTCGCTTATCCTCTGCTGGATTACCTGCTCAGTATTGCTGGCATTTGCGCAGATGTTCCGCATCAATATCCTCCGTATCAATATCCTCTTGGGTACTTTCGCATTGGCGTTGGCCTTCGCTGGTAACGACCTTGTGAACTTCATCGGTGTGCCCATCGCAGGTTTGGATGCATATAAGATTGCAAGCGAGGCTGGCTCAACATCTATTTTGATGGAGGGCTTGAATGAGAATCTTCCCGCGCAGTTCATCTGGATTTTGCTCTCGGGCGTAGTTATGATTATCACGCTCTGGACATCAACCAAGTCGCTCAACGTGTCGCAGACCGAGATTTCTCTGGCTGGTCACGGCGATGAGGTGGAGGGTGAGGTTAACTCAAACGTATTCTCACGCTCTATCGTGCGCGCATCAATCGGTATCTCAAACTTCCTGGATAAGGTTATCCCGCAGTCGGTGCAGAAGTTCGTGGACAAGCGTTTCGAGTACGAGGACGTGGAGAAGAATGGTGCTCCCTACGATAAGATTCGTGCCGTGGTGAACATCACCACAGCGGCGTTGCTTATCTCGGTAGGTACATCGCTCAAGTTGCCCCTCTCTACTACATACGTATGTTTTATGGTGGCTATGGGTTCGTCACTTGCCGACAAGGCGTGGGGACGTGAGTCTGCCGTACACCGCATCTCGGGCGTTATGACCGTAGTTATGGGTTGGTTCGTTACGGGTATCGGTGCATTCCTTATCGCTATCGTTGTAGGCTTGTTGCTCATTTGGGGCGGTACAGCGGCATTTGCGGTGGTAACGTTGGCTTGTGCATATATGCTTATCAAGAGCAACTTCAAGAGTTCAAAGAAGGACGCAATGCCCGAGAAGGCTATTAAGAGCGACACCGTAGATAACGTTTTGGACGAGGTTTGCGCAATGATGAAGAACTCGACACAGATCTACGACCGTACGTTGGTGGCTGTGTTCAAGGAGGACCGTAAGGCATTGAAGGAGCTTGTGCGCGAGTCGGGCGAAATGTACGACGAGTGCCATAAGATTAAGTATAGTCTTATGCCCGCACTGCGTAAGATGAAGGGCTCGGGCTTGGAGCTCTCGCTCTACTACATTCAGGTTGTGGATTACCTGAACGAGATGGCCAAGGCGTTGGTTCACATCACACGCCCCGCATACGACCATATCGACAACAATCATAAGGGACTCTCGGAGGAGCAGATTGCCGACCTCAAGCACATCAACGACGATGTGGCAGAGATTTACGGCAGCATCAACCGTATGATTACCGAGAACGACTTTGCCGACATCGACCTCGTTTTGACTATGCGTGACGAACTCTTCGAGCGCATCGCAACAACCACAAAGTCGGAGCTCGTGCGTATCAATGCTGGCGAGGGTAACACCAAGGCAAGTATGTTCTACCTCACCGTCTTGAGCGAGACCAAGGCTATGGTGCTTCAGGCGCGTAACCTCTTGAAGGCACAGCGTTACTTCCTCGAGCACGCAGGTGTGCAGAAGAATTGGATGCAGGTAGGAAGATAAGAAATTCTCTAACAAGGCTCTTTTGGCGTCTGGCTTGTCCTCGAAATCCTCACATACGCCAAGTATGCTGCGGTTTCTCGGAACTGCGACCAGCCTCAACCGACGCTGCGGAGCGAGAGCAGAGAGTGCTTGTACTCTTTGCCGAGCCGCAAGGAGGAAAAGTATTCTTAAAATAGCTCTTGTTATAAAATTTCTAATATAAAAAATATAAAAAAGCTGTCCAAACGGGCAGCTTTTTTATTTCACCTATTCCAACTCCTCCTCGTCGAAGTAGAAGCCATCCATCAGGGCATCTATCTCGCGACGCTCCTTCTTGGTGGGACGGCCTGTGCCGCGCTCGCGGAATACAAAGATGGTCTCGCGGGGTACGGTGAGTTTGTCCAGCTCCTCCTGCGGTGTGATGTTGAGGCAGTATTGGGGCACGTTCTTCGCACCCTGACGGCTCGACACCAGTGCCAGCACCTTGTAACTATATGTTACGGGCATCCTCTTCACCGAAATTATATCCCCCTCCTTCACCTCGCGCGAGGGCTTGGCGTAGGCGTCATTCACCAGCACGCGGTTATTGCGTATAGCATCGGCCGCATCCGAGCGAGTCTTAAACACGCGCACGGCCCAAAGGTATTTATCAAGTCTTACGTCACTCATTTCTTACTATTGTTTATTCTTTTTACATATTTCGCTACAGACCGCATACCTTGCGGCCTCCAGCCACATTTACAATTCTTACCCACCCCCAACCCCCGCCTCAGGCAGGGGCTTTGGTCGCTTCCGCTCCGAGGTTGCAGAACCAACGTTTGTCTAAATTCTTATTATCTTGCTAATCACGGCAAACACCTTGCGGTTTCCCTTTTTTAATCCTCCTTAAACAAGCCATCGATAATCTGGCGGCTGACGCCAAGAATCATACCCAAGCCCGCCGATGTGAACAGGAGCGATGAGCCTCCGCGCGAGATTAGCGGCAGGGGCTGTCCCGTCTCGGGCAGGATATTCACCGACACCATAATATGCAGCAGCGCCTGAATGGTTATAAGCAACGCCACACCCAACGACAACAGCGAGGGGTACTTCTCGGGGCACTGTCTGAAAATCTCTATCGCACGGAAGAATACCCACACATAGAGGGCAATGAGAATCATAGCGATGACGATACCATACTCCTCCACAAAGAGCGCAAAGGCGTAGTCGCTCTCGGGGTGTGTCATCTCCACACGCATACTACTCTGGCCCGCGCCACGTCCCATAATACCGCCATTGTTAATGGCAATCATAGCGCGCTCCGTGTCGCTCAAATCCTGCACGGCGACCTTCGTGCGGTCCTGTGTCCACACATCTATCCACGTTTCGATACGACCTCCCGCCGTATGGCTACGGCCCAAGCCAAGAATACTGACAAGGGCAGCTCCCACAACGGCCCACAATATAATGCGCCAAATCTCGGTACCATTCACGCGGCCGATATACAACAGCACCAACGAGATACCAAAGACCAGCACCGCCGATGAGGTGTGCGCAGGCATAATGACCATACACGACAGCACGATAGGCATAAAGATAGGTATTCCGCCCTGCCTCCATATGCGCTTCTGCTTGGGCGTGTTCCACGTCCAGAACTTCAGCGAGGGGACAATCTGCAGCGTGGCAATCTTCTGCTGACGCTCGGCCAGCACGCGCGCAAGGTACATAATGATGGCTATCTTGAGCATCTCCGAGGGCTGGAACTGAAAGCCGAAGATGTTAATCCATCGCGCCGCGCCGTTGATTGAGGCCGTGCCGACAACATATGTCGCCAATGTAAGGCCAAGGGCTACGAAAAAGGCGAGATAGGATACTTTGCGATAGAATGCGCTATTTAAGCGATGTGCAACAAAGAGCACCACAACGCAGAAGGCCAGCAGGCCCAGCTGCGAGTGCAGAAACTCGGTTGTAGAGGAGCCTGACGAGGGCATATATGCCATCTTGGCCGTAGATGAGTAAACCACTAGCACCGAGATAGTCATCAGCGCGATGATGATAATCCACAGCACGCGGTCGCCACCAAACAGACGCTTGACGGTCTCCACCCAGCCGCTTTCGTGCGGGGTGTCGCTCTCCTCGTTGGGCATCTCGCCCGCCAAATCGCCACGCACAGCCACGTCGTCGCCTTCGGCCATAGCCTCGCGCGCCTCGGTCGCAACATCGCGTTTTATATGTTTGCTGTAATCGATTTCTGCCATTTTCTCTTTTTTATAAGTGTTATAAGCGCAATAGGTGTTATAGGTCCTTATCTATAATACTTACAGCACCTATAATTCCTATGCTAATACCTTCTCCTTCACCCACTGCTTGAACAGCTCGCCGCGCTGCTCGTAGTTCTTGAAGAGGTCGAAACTTGCGCAGGCGGGTGAGAGCAGAACAACATCACCCTCCGCTGCCTCGGCCTTAGCCGCACGCATAGCATCGTCGAGCGTGTTGGTACTGATAACCTTCGGCACTACGTCCTCAAACTCGCGCACCAGCTTCTCGTTATCCACGCCCATACAGACGAGTGCCTTCACCTTCTCGCGAGCAAAGGCCTTCAGCGGCTCATAGTCGTTACCCTTATCCGTGCCGCCCGCAATCCACACCAAGTCGGATCGTAGCCATGTCGT
>JAZRLD010000071.1:0-4819 GCA_045646685.1 Alistipes sp.
CCGAAAGCGCGTGGGCTATATGCCTGGTCGCTTCTCGCTCTATTCCGATTTGTCGGTTGAGGAGAATCTGCAATTCTTCGCTTCGCTGTTTGGCGTTACTGTCGAGGAGTCGTATGACCTTATAGAGCCTATCTACAAGCAAATAGAGCCATTCCGCACGCGCCGTGCAGGCAAACTCTCGGGTGGTATGAAGCAGAAACTTGCCCTGTCGTGTGCCTTGATTCATCGTCCAAGCGTATTGTTTTTGGACGAGCCAACAACGGGTGTTGATGCCGTGTCGCGAAGTGAGTTTTGGGATATGCTTGCCGCGTTGAAGCAGCGTGGAATTACAATTCTCGTATCTACACCATATATGGACGAGGCGAGCCGCTGCGACCGCGTAGCCCTCTGCAATGAGGGATGTATTTTGAGCATCGATACGCCCACAGGCATTGTGCAGGGTTTTGATAAACCTCTCTACGGCATTAGTGCCAAAAATATGTTTGCCTTGCTGGAGCGGGCACGCCGAGTGGAGGGCGTTGAGGATTGTTATCCCTTTGGCGAAAAGCACCATTTGGTTGCCGCAGAAGGCTTTGACGAGGAGAGATTTAAGGCGGCACTTGCCGATGTCGTGGGCTTGGAAATTGTGAGCGCAGAGCCGACAATCGAGGATATGTTTATTAAACTGATGAAAAGATGAACGACATAGTAATTTCTGTACGCAACCTAACCAAGCGCTTTGGTGACTTTACCGCCGTTGACCGCATCTCGTTTGATGTGCGTCGAGGCGAGATTTTCGGCTTCCTCGGAGCAAATGGTGCGGGCAAAACGACGGCTATGCGAATGTTGTGCGGGTTGAGTTTTCCGACATCGGGCAGTGGCACCGTTGCGGGCTACGATGTGCGCACCGAGGGCGAGCAGATTAAGCGTCATATCGGCTATATGAGTCAGCGTTTTTCGCTATACAACGACCTTACTGTATGGGAAAATATGCGCTTATTTGCAGGTATCTACGGCTTATCTAAAACCCAAGCAGAAGAGCGAGCCGCGGAGTTGCTCGACCGACTCAACTTCTCGTCGGAGCGCAACACCTTAGTTGGCTCTCTGCCACTTGGTTGGAAACAAAAGTTGTCGTTTGCCATTGCCACAATTCACCGTCCCGAGGTGGTCTTTTTGGACGAGCCTACGGGAGGCGTTGACCCCGTAACACGCCGTCAGTTTTGGGAGATGATTTATGAGGCTGCGGAGTCTGGTATAACCATCTTCGTAACCACGCACTATATGGACGAGGCGGAGTATTGCTCGCGCGTTTCGATTATGGTCGATGGCGAGGTGCGTGCACTCGACACCCCCGCCCGACTAAAACAACAATTTGCGGCAGAGTCGATGGACGAGGTTTTTCGCACGCTTGCTCGTGGCGCACAGAGAGGAGAGTAAGGCTATGAAACAGAATTTTGGCTCATTTGTCCGCAAGGAGTCGCTGCACATACTCCGTGATAAGCGCACAATGTTGGTCGTTATGCTTATCCCCGTTGTGTTGATGGTACTCTTCGGCTTTGCAATATCGACCGAGGTGAATAATATCAATGTTGCCGTCGTTGCCTCGGAGCGCACCGATGGTGTGCGTGATGCAGTCGAGCGACTCTCGCAGAACGAATACTTTACCTTTAAGGGTTATATCTCGCAAGATGAAGTAGATAGCTATCTTCGTTCAGGCAAGGTAGGTGCCGTAGTGGTCTTTGCTTCGGACTACGATAGGCGGGCAGAGCAAGTGGCACAAGGCATTGATACAAAACCTATTATACAGCTTATTGTCGATGCCTCGAATGTCAATACCGCAGGCTCGGCAACGGCATATTTGCAGGGTGTGTTGCTCGGCTCGGCATCGCAGCAGGCGATGTTCGAAACACGAATGTTGTTCAACCCACAGATGAAGTCGGCATATAACTTTGTGCCAGGCATTATGGGTCTTATCTTTATCCTGGTCTGCGCTATGATGACCTCGGTATCGATTGTTCGAGAGAAGGAGGTTGGCACGATGGAGGTGCTTCTAGTTTCGCCCGTGCGTCCCGTAAAGATTATCTTTGCCAAGATGATACCCTACTTCGCCATATCGTGTATCGTGCTTGTAACAATCTTACTCTTAGCACGATACCTACTCGGCGTGCCGATGACTGGCGGTGTCGGGGGTATCTTTTCGCTGTCGTTGCTCTACCTTATGCTGTCGCTCTCGCTCGGTCTTTTGGTCTCGACCATCGCCTCGACGCAGATGGCAGCGTTGCTTATCTCGGCAATGGTTATGATGATGCCTATTCTGATGCTGTCGGGTATGCTGTTCCCGATTGAAAATCTGCCCAAATTCTTCCAGGTGGTGTCAAACATTGTACCTGCAAGGTGGTATATAGACGCTGTGCGCAAGATGATGATTCAGGGCCTGCCGCTGGTGGCTGTATGGAAAAATTGTGTGATTCTGCTCGGTATGACGGTAGCTATTCTCGGCGTATCACTCAAAAAGTTTAACGATAAGTTGGAGTAATTATGAGAACATTTATCGTACTTGTTCAGAAGGAGTTTTTGCAGATACGCCGCAACTCGTTTCTGCCTCGACTTATCATTGCTTTCCCTATACTCGTGATGCTGCTTATGCCGCTCATTATGACGATGGATGTCCGCAATGTCAATGTTGCCGTTGTCGACCTCGACCGCTCTACAACCTCGCGCCGTATCGCCTCACATATCGAAGCGTCGGAGTATCTTACATTGGCGCAGACGACCTCGGAGTATCCGCTTGCTATCGATGCTTTGGAGCAAGGCGAGGTAGATGTTATTGTGCAGATACCCGCTGATTTTGAGCGTGATATGACCATTGCAACACCCGAGCGCATCAGCATCACCGCCAATGCTGTAAATGCCACCAAGGGCGGTATGGGTATGCAGTATATCGTGCAGACCATAGCGCACACCTTGGTTGAGTTGCGTGGAGATAAGAGTCCTGCGAAGCTCTCAGAGTTGGTAACTATCGAAAATCGCTACAACCCCACGCTCAACTACCGCCACTATATGATTCCTGCGCTGATGATTATCCTCTTTATACTGATTTGCGGTTTCTTGCCAGCGTTGAGTATCGTGGGCGAGAAGGAGAGTGGCTCAATTGAGCAGATAAACGTAACACCTATATCGCGTTTTATGTTTATCCTCTCGAAACTTGTGCCGTATTGGATTATAGGATTGTTTGTCGTGACAGTGGCGATGCTTGTGGCTCGATTGGTCTATGGCCTTGCACCCGTAGGCTCTATCGGAGCAATATATTTCGGAGCGTTGCTCTTTATCCTTACGATTTCGGGCTTCAGCCTTACCATTGCCAACTTCTCGGAGACGATGCAACAGACGATGTTCGTTATGTTCTTCTTTATTATGATCTTTATGTTGATGAGTGGATTGCTTACGCCTATTGATTCAATGCCAGTATGGGCGCAACGCTTCACACTCATATTGCCGCCACGATACTATGTAGAGATTCTGCGCTCGGTATATTTGAAGGGAACCACCATTGCCGAGCTGTGGACAAACTACGCCGCCCTTGGCATCTTCGCCATCATCTTCAATACCCTCGCCGCCCTCACCTATAAAAAGCAGGCGTAGAAGTATCATCTACCAAATAAGGGGTACCCAAACCGGTACCCCTTGTTATTTTGCTTCAACCTCGGCAATGAATCGCTTAATTACATCGAGCGATTCAACCTTCACAATGCGACCATCACACTCCAAATAACCGCTCACAACCTTTTGGGTCAAGATGGGCAAAAGCGGAATAAAGGCTCCATATCGAGATTTCTAACCGATTTGTAGCATAGGAATATTAACGAAAACGGCAGCCACTTAATTGCGACTGCCGTTTTTCGTATTCCGATTATTCAAAGAATTATTAGAATGAGTAACCGAGTTTTAAGTTAAATGTAAAACCACCCTGCTTACCGAAAGAATCTAAGTAGTCTCCACCTAATCCTGTTTGTATAGACTCAAAGTTACTTGTACCTATAGCTAGGCCTATGTTAAGGCATTGTGATTTAACTGTATGTATGTCAAATCCTAGTCCAAATAATGTTATTATTCCTGTAATGCTTGAAAATTCTGCACCCAGATTAGTGAACAAATACGTGCTGACTCTTTGGGGCTTAAAGTAAAACCTTACATCTGCCATAATTGGCACATAAACCTTATCTGTTCTCTCAAACTCATTATAATAAGTTTGTCCTTCATACCAATCATTAGATTCACCCTGAATAATAAATGGCGTGGTCAAATCAACACCTACAATACCTCCAACATACCAATGTTTGGTAAATCTATAGCCTATTTGATAATGTAGACCGTGTTTATGAGCTGCTTTTGTACCTGTTAGACCCATTGTACGGAAAGAATACTCACCACCCATTCTGAGGCCCAGCATCGCTTCTTCAAGTTCTGCTCTGTAGAGTTCTTTCTGCTGATTTTTATCAAGTATAGCCTGAACACGCTCTTCTTTAGTTGCTTGACCAAACGCTGTCGTTACAGTACAAGACAAAAGCATTATTGCTAAAAATAGATAAATCTTCTTCATATTAAAGTTAGATTAAAGTATTTTAATTATATATAATGTAGTCCAATACTAATAGTGGACAAATAAAAAACGTGGACTAAATTGCCGATATTGGATTCTGCGGTCTTCCACAACCTTGTCCCCCACATACGGAATAAAGCCCACGCCGATACACAGCGTGAGCGTCAAACTTTATTCCGCGGGGACTTTGAGTAATGTGGAAGTTTCAGAATCCCGAAATACAAGCTAACGCTTTTTATT
>JAZRLD010000072.1:0-51171 GCA_045646685.1 Alistipes sp.
TCAGAACTCTTGGGGTGACAATGGTCCTTACAAGGGCTTCTACTACTTCTCACGTCCTTTCGTAGAGTACAAGACTATGGATATTATGGTTAACAAGAACCTTATCCCCAAGGACATCAAGAAGAAGATGGGTTTGTAATCCAAGTAAGTATTAAGTGATAGCCCGCAAGGGCAGAGGGCGGTCCGTTTGGGCCGCCTTATTTTTTGTAGGTGGGATATAGGAATTATAGGTGCTATAGGTATTATAGGTAATATAAAAAAGAGTTACAGACAAATGCCTATAACTCCTATAACACTTATAATACTTATAGCAACTATATACTCACCTCCGAAGAAGGGCTCTGCTTGAACTTGCGAATCTGCTGGAAGAGAAGCAATGCCGCCAGCAATGTAGAGAGCAGGTCGGCGATAGGTATTGAGTACCACACGCCATCGGCTGCCATATAGCGGGGCAGGAAGTAGATTAGCGGCACAAGGAACAACATCTGTCGCGACACCGAGAGCAGAATAGCGCGCTTGGGCTTGCCAATATGCTGGAAGAGGTTGCCCGCAACGATGTTGAAGCCCACCAAAGGCAACATCAACACCAAGATACGCAAACCTCGCGCCGAGGCCTCGATAAGCTCCGTAGCACTGCCCGAGCCGTCCTCGCTAACGAAGATGCGCACAACCTGATAGGGAAACAACTCGCAGAGCAGGAATCCAAACGTTGTGGTCGCCACCGACCAGCCGACAGTCATCCACAGCGTCTTCAGCACGCGGTCGTAGGCACGCGCACCGTAGTTATAACCCACGATGGGCTGCATACCCTGCGTGAAGCCCATAACCACCATAGTAAAGAGGAAGGCTACGCGGTTGGCGATACCATAAGCGCCAATCGAGAGGTCACCACCATACTCGCCCAATGTATTATTCACGAGAATTACCACTACGCAGGCGCACGACTGAATCATAAAGGGTGCCATACCTACGGTGATGATATTCTTAATGATATCCCAGCGGAAGCGGAACGCCTCCGCGCGGAAACGCAGGAAGCTCTTAGAGTCCGAGAAGTGTACCCACTGCACCACAACGGCCAGCATCTGCGCAATGACGGTCGCCCACGCCGAGCCGGCGATACCCCACTTGAGCCACAGGATAAATATGGCATCGAGGATGGCGTTCAGCACAACGGCTATAATAGTGATATTCATAGCCTTATTCGGGTAGCCCGCCACGCGGAGCATACAATTAAGACCGTGGAACAGGTGTGTGATTACATTACCATAGAGAATAATGCGCATATACTCGCGCGCATAGGGGAGCGTCTGATCGCTCGCACCGAAGAAGTACAGCAGCTCGTCAAGATATGCCAAACCGAAGGCCATCAGCACCACGCCCAGCACAACATTCAATAGCACCACATTACCCAAGATACGCTCGGCGGCAGGTTTATTGCCCTGACCGAGACGGATAGAGGTAAGGGCGGCAGAGCCTGCGCCAATCATAGCTCCAAAGGCAGCCGTGAGGTTCATCATAGGCATCGTTAGCGCCAAGCCCGAGATAGCCAGCGGGCCGACACCCTGACCGATGAAGATACTATCGACGATGTTATACAACGATGCGGCCACCTGCGCAATGATGGCAGGCAGTGCGTAGCGGAACAACAGACGCGACAGGGAATCGGTACCTAATGATAGTGGTGAGGTTTGGGAACTCATAGCGGGTGCAAAGGTACGAAAAAATAGAATACGTTATTCAGAAAAATATACGGAATGAACTATAATGAGTATGCCAGCAGATGTTTTTCATCGGGCATAGCATAGCACAACGTTATAGGCTCACCATAGGCGCGGCAGAGAATCTGCGATGCGGAGGTATCAACACTCTCGATGATAATATCGCGCTTAAAATCAGTGCCCTCGCGCCCCGCTATCTTATAGAGGCACTCCTTGGCACACCACACAGCCGCTGCCCACCACTCCTCCGTGCAGAGAGCACGCTCTTTAGCGGTCATATATCGCTCGGCAACGCGCGCGAAGTCTCTATCCACACGCTCCACATCTACGCCACAAACATTGCACGACAACACAACAGCCACCACATCGCGGCAGTGCGAAACAGAGATATATGTATAGGGGGAATTTTTCAGGCGAGGTGCGCCACTCGGCTCATACTCCACCTCGGCATCGGGCGAGAGGCGGCGGAGAACTCTGCGCCATGCCAAACGCTCGGCACGACGGCTCGGCGAGGTGAAGGCCTCTATGGATTGCAAGTCGCGCTCGTCGGCCTCACACTCCAACTCCGAGAGTGGGGCTATAGGCTCAACGACAAGGGTAGCCTGCGGGGTTGAGATAACAAAAGGTTTACTCATTAGACACACCCACAACAACCTTAATCTTATCGACACGGCGGCCATCCATACTCTGCACCGTGAAGCGTATATCGTGCGCCTCGACCATATCGCCCTTCTTCAGCAGGTCGCGGCGAATCTCCAGCATCAAGCCCGCCAAGGTCTCGGCGCGGCCCTGCACATCGGCGAAGATATCCTCATCGCACTTCACCACGCGCTCGAAATCGACGATGTGCGTCTTGCCATCGAAAATATATGTATTGTCGTCAATGCGCTCGTAGAACGACTCATCAACATCGCTCTCATCGGAAATCTCACCCACGACCTCCTCCAAGATATCCTCCAACGACACCAAACCCTGCGTAGCACCATACTCATCAACGACGATAGCCACGTGGATTTTATTCTCCTGAAAGTCGCGCAGCAGGTCATCAATCTTCTTATGCTTGGGAACGAAGTAAATCTTGCGCAACAACTGCTGCCAACCGAACTCGTTGCCGTTGTTGATATAGGGCAAGAGGTCCTTGACGTAGAGTGCGCCCTTGATATTATCCAAATCCTCGTCATAGACGGGAATACGCGAGTAACCCGACTCGATGATTACGCTCTTCACCTGCTCGTACGACGACTTAATATCCACAGCCGTGATGTCGATACGCGGGCGCATAATCTCTTCAACCTCGGTATTGACGAAGTTGACGATACCCGACAACATCTGATGCTCCTCCTGCGACGAGCCACGAGCCAAATCAACAGCGTCGGCCAGCTCCTCGATAGAAATCTCGGTATTGCGTGTAGCCAAGCGGCTCAGGCGGCCACCCGTGCGCACCAAGATATAGGAGAGAGGGTAACATATAAAGCGGAAGACCTTGATGGGATAGACCACAAAGCGGGCAAAGCTGCGGGGCGACGTCTGCGAGAAGACCTTAGGCAGAATCTCGCCAAAGAGCAACA
The DNA here is from genome assembly GCA_045646685.1 of Alistipes sp. Taxonomy (GTDB): domain Bacteria; phylum Bacteroidota; class Bacteroidia; order Bacteroidales; family Rikenellaceae; genus Alistipes. The sequence continues at coordinate 3,287 of JAZRLD010000072.1, forward strand.
AAAGGAATGTAACGAGCACCGACTTCACGACAAACTCAAAGACCGCGTTGTTAAAGAGAAATAGCGTGTCGATGATATTTGACGTTAGGATTACGATACAGATATTCACCAAGTTATTGGCAACCAAGATGGTAGCCAACAGCGAATCAACATCGTCCAGCAGCGAGAGAATGGCATTATTGCGTGCATCGGGCCTATTGCGCATATCCTGCTGCTCACGCGCCGTGAGCGAGAAGAATGCCACCTCCGAGCCTGAAACAAGCGCCGAGATAAGCAACAGCAACACCGAGCTAAACAACATCACCCACACGTGGAGCGAGAAGCCTTGATATATGATTCCTAATGTTTCCAAGTCTCTTTATAATAATTTTCGGGCCGCACGCAGAACGTCGGCCCGTTTATCTCGTTAGAAGAGTTTATTATCGTTTGCGGGAGCGGGTATGTCGATATTATCATCGCGCAACTCCTGCTTGCGGCGCGACACACCGTCGTCGTTGCGGACTACAAGTTCCATATTGCGACGCTTATACGAAGGGATACGCAACTCTGCCTCGATGTTGGTATATTTCGACTGCTTGCGCTCCAACACTGCGGGGACACCTTCGTTGCGTCGAGGTGTCTGCAAAACTGAAGGCTTCTCCTCGACCTTGCTCACAATCACGGTATCCTCGTCTTCGTCATCACCCGTAGGGAGTATGGGCTTAATGGGGGGAAGGATAGGCTCCAAGGGGGTTACGTTGTTATCCTCGTTGAAGCCTGTGGCAACAACCACAACCTCCATATAACCCTCGGGCATAGGCTTGGCACTCACACCCCAGATGATGTCGGCCTTATGCTCCACGCCTGCATCGTCCTTATAGCTTGCGTAGCTTTGGATGTAGTTCAATACCTCCATAGCCTCGTCGTAGCTGATGTCGTCGATATTCGAAGCGGCCACGTTCAAGAGAATCTTCTTCGCGCCAGAGATAAGGTTGCTATTGAGCAGGGGCGAGCACAACGAACGGCGCGCAGCCTCCAAAGCACGTCCCTCACCCTCGGCTGAAGCCACACCCATATGCGCACGGCCACTGCCACGCATCACACGCTCCAAATCGGCGAAATCGACACGTATAAAGGCGGTCTTCACGGTGATAAGCTCGGCGATACCCTTCGTTGCCGATGCCAAGATATCGTCAGCCTTACCGAAGGCCTTGCTTACGGGCAGCTTGCCATACATCTCGCGGATGCTCTCGTTGTTGATAACGAGCAACGAATCGGCATACTTGCGCAACTCCTCCACACCGCGTGCAGCCTGCTCGCAACGTGTAGTACCCTCCCACAACAAGGGAAGCGTAACGTTAGCAACGGTCAGAAGGCCCATCTCGTGCGCCAGCTTGGCAATGACGGGCGAAGCACCTGTACCTGTACCGCCACCCATACCTGCGGCGATGAAGACCATCTTGGTCTTGCGAGCCTCGAGGTGATCACGAATCTGGTCGATAGACTCCATAGCCAACTCGCGACCACGGTCGGGGTCGTTACCTGCTCCCAAACCGGGGCCCATAACGATTTTATTCTCGGCGGGAATGTCGAGGTTGTCCAGCGCGCCCTGATCGGTATTACAAGCAAGGAAGTTTACATCCTTGATACCCATACGCCACATATGGTTGAGCGCATTACCTCCAGCACCGCCCACACCGATAACGGTTATAATTGATGATGCCTGCTGCTTAGGCACCGATATTTCATTCATCAGATCTTCCATCTTCACAAATCATATTATTCGATTACCATCTCTCGTCCTCATCAACGCCATCGTTGGGATCGTTGAATGCGTTTGAGAACTTATCCTTCGCTCTGCGGAAAAATGCACCTAAGCCCCATCCGCTTGACTTGATGTCGTCGTCTTCCTCCTCGGGAACGTCATCTTCCTCCTCGTGGTCGTTCCACTTGTCGTTAAGAGTCTTCTTCTCGGGCTCAACCTTGGGTTGCTCCTTGACGGGCTCCTCCTTAACGGGCTCTGCGACCTTCTTTACCTCAGGCTCCTCGACCTTCTGCACGACGGGTTCCTCTGCCTTCACCTCAGCCTTAGGCTGCACGGGAGGGATATATACACCTACGGGGCATACGCCAGCCTGCGCGCCGCGCAATAGTAGCGATACGGCGAGAGTATATTTTGGTGTAGCGACCATCTCGAACGACTCCGACGTGATACCAATCTCGGGACACGCCGTGCGAGTCTCCTGACCTGTAACGCGGTGGAAGAGCTCTGCAACATTAGCCAAGTCGGCAACACCACCCGTGAGGACGATACCTGCGCCGAGCTTCTTGCCGTAACCTGCATCACGAATCTCCTTCCATACATACTCGGCGATGTCGGTCATACGCGCCTCGATGACAGATGCGAGGTTAAGACGTGGAATAGACTTGAGGTTGCGGTTGCGGCTACGCACCTGAATCATCTCATCGGGTGTGAGGCTCACCACAGCCGAGCCGAGCTGGCACTTCAGGCTCTCGATAAGGCGTGGGGGGATATAGCCGTCATACATACGGATGTCGGAATTCAGAGCCGAGCCACCGATGGGAATAGAGGCGATGTAGCACAATACGCCACCGTAGTAAATTGATACGTCCGTAACACCGCTACCGATATCTACGATAGCAACACCCTCGTCGCGCTCGTCGGTATTCACTACCGACTCGGCCACAACGGCAGCACCTGCGTACAAATCCTTGATGCGGATACCAACATCCATAAAGACGCGGCGCAGACGGTCCTTGGCCATATGCTCGCAGAGAATGAAGTTATAGGTTGCCGAGAGCTGCTTGCTGTAGCTGCCTACGGGGTTCTTCATCTCCTGACCCGAGTCGCTCTTGTAGCACAAGGGGAAGAAGTCCATAATGGTCTCGCCATCGGCTGCCTTCACGTTGCTCATACGCTCCTCGTGCAGCGCTGTGAGGTCGTGCTTCGAGATGCGATTCTCGGCGTCCTTAACGAAGACATAGTCAGTATAGCGGGCACAGCGCACAAACTTACCCGAGATAGAGACGTAGGCCTCGACAATCGAAACACCTGCCTGCTCCTCGGCACGCGCACGCGCACGACGCAGGGCGTCGGCCACCATCTGGCTATTGTCAACCAGACCGGCAACCATACCCTCGGTATGCTCGGAAACGATAGCCTCCACATTCACTGCGCCACCCTCGGCCAATGAGCCGACAGCAACGACAACCTCGGATGAACCGATATCAATTGCTACTATATAATTTTTCTTATCCACGATATATTTTGTTTTATTTTTCTATCACTTGGTGCAGAATCACTTGGTACAGACAACCTGACCTTTATATTCGACCGAAATTCTACGAAAACTATCCCAGCCTATATTGCGCAAGCCGTTTTCGTAGAATGTAAGCAACTTATCGAGCTTCTCCTCCACGTCGTCCACCGTGCCGAAGCTGACGGTGTGGTTACCCGAGCGGGGGATAAGCTCCAAGCGCAAATCGCCACTACTCATCGTAGAGGCCACAATTTGGACTATCTCGGCACGCCAAAATGAGTCCTGCTCGATATATTTTACAAAGTTAATGAGTTTCAGGAAATCTTCATATCTTTTTTGCAACTTTTTTTGCTTCTCGACCTCGGCATCTTGTCGAGCCGTAACGGCTGCAATCTTTTTCTCATTCTCGCGGTCCATATAACGCAGGTTACGGCGCAATCGAGCCTTCTCGGCGCGCTTGGCCGCTACGCGGGCGTCATACTCGGCATAATCCTCAAACGGGCCCTTGAAACCTCCCAGCCAACCCTTGCGGTCAACCTGCATACGCCTAACAGAACGCACCGAGTCGGCTATATCCTGCGTAGCCTTGAACAGAGGCACCTTCTCGTACTGCAACGTGTCAGCCATAGCCTGCGACTTGGCTACCTGCTCGGCAACATAATCCCCCGCAAAGCCGACATATCCCTTCGGCACGGGAGGTCGGTAACTACCTGTAACCACAGGCACATAGACCGACGCCAGACGTGGCGCGGGAAAGACAAAACCCTCGCCCGTAACATAGCAGTCGTAGCCATCGACCATAAGGCGCAGCAGCGGTCGTCGCTGGCTCACCTCCACGCGCAACTCGCCACCATAGGTGACGTATGCGCTGGCGCGGTCGATAAAGCCGTTGCCACGTATGCACTGCTCGATGGCGTCGAGGTCAATCTCGCCAACGGGAACACCGAGGGTGGGTATCTTGCTACGCTCAATCCATCGCTCAACAGCGTCGCTGGTAACCAACATCTCGTCACGCAGACTGTCGAGGATAGCGACATTGAGGCTATGCACCGTAGTGTTGGCACGATGATGGCGTGCGCGGCCATTGAAGAAGACAACAAAGGCCACGACAAATACCCACAGCAGGGTTATAAGTACTATTTTCAGCGGTTTCTGCATTATGCTTTTTTCTCTAACTCTTTAGCGATAGCCTCGCAGTAGGCGTCGATATTACCTGCGCCGAAGCTAACCACAACATCGGTCGAAGCCGCACCCAAATCCTGCGCCAAACACTCGCGCTCGCAGATACGGCACGGAACAGTGACCAAATCCATTATCATCTCCGAGCCTACGCCCTCGATAGGCAACTCGCGTGCGGGGTAGATGGGCACCAGCACCACATCGTCGGCGTGCGACAGGGCGGCAGCAAACTCGCGGTAGAGGTCGCGCGTGCGGGTATAGAGGTGCGGCTGGAAAACGGCTGTAAGGTGACGCTCGGGGAACATCTTACGCACCGAGGTGATTGTAGCCTCTAACTCCTCGGGGTGGTGGGCATAGTCGTTCATATATACCTGACGGGGAGTATTGACATAGAACTCGAAGCGACGCTTCACACCCGAGAATTTCTCGAGAGCCGTCTGCAATTTCTCCTCGCTCAACTCCTCACCGCGTTTGCGTGCAGCGCAGACCATAGAGGCCACAGCCGCCACGCAGTTCTCGACATTCACCCAGCCGGGGATACCGAGCGTGAGGTTTTTAAGTATGCCGAACGGCGTTACGATATCGAAGCGGTAGTAACCGCCCTGCTGCAAGACGATGTTGGTGGCGTAGAAGTCGCTCGCCACATCGTCGTAGCTGTATCGCCAGATGTCAATACCCTCGGGCAGAGGAATCGAAACGCCCTGCTTGATGACAAGGTCGCCACCCTTCTTAATCAACGCTGCGAACTGACCAAAAGCCTCCACAACGGCCTCGAAAGTGCCGTAGATATCGAGGTGGTCGGCCGCCACCGAGGTGATGACTGCCACATCGGGATTCAGGCGCAGGAACGAGCGGTCGAACTCATCAGCCTCAACGGCCAAGCGGTTGCCCTCGCCGAGGACCATATTGCCGTTAAAATTCTTCGAGATACCACCCAAAAATGCGTTGCCACCCATATCCGTAGCGGCGTTGAGCCACGCAATCATAGTTGATGTTGTTGTCTTGCCGTGCGTACCAGCTACGGCCATAACATACTTTCCTTCAGAGAGATGACCAAGCATCTGCGAGCGCTTCTCCATCAGAAAGCCACCCTCCGCAAAGAACACCATCTGCGGATGGTCGGCAGGAACGGCGGGGGTGAAGACAACCATCGTAGTCGCGGGATTACGGAACGCCTCGGGGATAGCATCCACCCCGTCCTCGTAGGTCACCTCGGCACCCTCGGCCTGCAGGGCGCGAGTCAGAGATGTCTCGGTGCGGTCATAGCCTGCAACCTTACGGCCTTCGTGCAGGAAGTAGCGAGCAAGGGCACTCATACCAATGCCGCCAATGCCAAGGAAATATATGTTTGGGTAGTGTCTCATTTTTGTATTTTTATAGGTGTTATAGGTGCTATAAGTGTTATACGCTTTTACTAGAAACGGCTCCACTCTTTTTCTATTTGACGCACCACGCGGTCTGCGGCATCCTTAATACCCAGACGCGAGATGTTTTTTCGGAGTAACGCCAAGCGCTCCTTATCCTCCAGCAGATTCAACGCCGCAGGCATACCCTGCTTAACGGCGTCAACGTCGCGCACCATAAGTGCCGCGTCCTTCTCCACGAGCGCCATAGCGTTCTTGGTCTGATGGTCCTCGGCCACGTTGGGCGAGGGGACAAAGATGGTCGGCTTGCCCACCAAGCAAAGCTCCGATACCGTACAAGCGCCACTGCGCGAGATAACCACATCGGCAACCTCGTAGGCGTAGTCCATACGCTCGATAAATGCACCCTGCCATATATTTGCCGTGGGGTGCGTAGCCAAAAAGTCGCGCATCTCGGCCTCGTAGTATTTGCCTGTCTGCCAGATAACCTGCACGGGCGCGGTGCCATCAAGCGTGGGAATCCAATGCTTCATCATCTCGTTGAGCGTGCGTGTGCCGAGCGAGCCACCCACAACCAGTACCGTGGGCAGGTCGGCCGTAAAGCCGTAGTGCGCCAACGCCTCCGCACTCTTCTCCTTTGCGGGAGCAAAGCGTCCACGCAGGGGGTTACCCGTCATCTCAATCTTTTCGGCAGGGAAGAATCGCTCCATACCATCATAAGCCACGCATATACGGCGCGCACCTCGCGAGAGAATTTTATTCGTAACGCCCGCGTAGGAGTTCTGCTCCTGAATGATGGTCGGCACGCCCATACGCTGTGCTGCCCACAACACGGGGGCAGAGGCGTAGCCGCCAAAGCCGACAACAGCATCGGCCGAGAAATCGCGGATAATCTTGCGCGCTCGGCGTACGCTGCTCACGACCTTAAAGGGTACAAGCAGGTTTTTCGGTTCCAAACGGCGTTGCAGGCCCGCGATAGGCAAGCCCACTATATTATATCCCAAGGCGGGAATCTTCTCCATTTCCATCTTGCCCTCGGCACCCACGAAGAGGATTTCGACCTCCTCCTTCCACTTACGCTTCAGCGCCTCGGCAACAGCAACGGCGGGATAGATATGGCCTCCCGTACCGCCACCTGAAAGTATTACTCGTTTCATTTATATAATCGCTATTATAGCTTTTTTCGTTAATATCTATGTTATCTTGCTCCTCTCGGCATACCCTGCGGCCTCCAGCCGCATTTGCAAATCTACCCTCCCCTAAATCCCCTCCTTGGAGGGGACTTCGGTCGCTGCGCTCCTAAGGTTGCAGAGTCCAAAGCTGTGTAAATCTATCTTTGCTCTTTTATCTTTGCTCTTTCCTCTCGCTACCGTCCCCAGCTGTCGCGGTCGAGCGAACGGTATGTGATGGCCTCCGAGATGTGCAGCGGCTCAATATCCGCCTTGCCCTCCAAGTCGGCAATCGTGCGTGCCACCTTGATGATGCGGTCGTAGGCGCGGGCCGAGAGTTGCAGACGCTCCATAGCTCCGTCCAGCAGTCGGCGCGACTCGGGCGAGAGTGGGCAGAACGTGCGCAGCATAGCCGATGACATCATCGTATTGGTATATATTCCCGTACCACGGAATCGCTCCGCTTGACGCTCGCGGGCACGCATAACACGCTCACGAACGGCAGCACTCGACTCGGCTGGCTCCGCAGAGGCGAGCTCCTCGCGGCTGACGGGCGTAATTTCCACGTGCAGGTCGATACGGTCCATAAGTGGCCCAGAGATACGCCCCGCATAACGGCGCACAGCCGCAGGTGAGCAGGTACACTCCTTGTCGGGATGGTTATAGTAACCACACGGGCAGGGGTTCATTGAGGCCACGAGGGTGAAGTTCGACGGGTAATCAACCGAATAGCGCACCCTCGATATGGTTATATGTTTATCCTCCATCGGCTGGCGCAGCACCTCCAAAACAGAGTGCCCAAACTCGGGCATCTCGTCCAAGAAGAGCACACCATTATGTGCTAACGACACCTCACCCGGCTGGGGTGAATTACCTCCGCCAATGAGTGCCATCGGCGAGGCCATATGGTGCGGGGCACGGAAGGGACGCTGGCTCATAAGGCCGCGCGTAGTGCCCAGCTTACCCGCCACGGAGTGTATCTTCGTTGTTTCGAGTGCCTCATCTAAAGTCATCGGGGGCATAATGGTCGGCATACGGCGTGCAAGCATAGTCTTACCCGAGCCCGGAGGACCAATCATAATGACGTTGTGACCTCCCGCCGCGGCAATCTCCAAAGCACGCTTGGCGTGCGTCTGGCCCTTGACATCGGCAAAGTCGTCTGCATAAGGCTCAACGGATACTTCGCTCTCCACCTCGTGCGCAACAGAAAAAATCTCCTGCTCGCCATTGAGCGAGGCGGCAACCTCCGTGAGCGACTCCACGGCCAGCACCTCAATGCCATCGACAACGGCCGCCTCCATAGCGTTCTCGCGCGGAACGTATATTCGTTTATAGCCCCTCGCCTTTGCCTCGGCCGTAATGGGCAAAACGCCTCTAACACCGCGCACCGAGCCGTCAAGCGACAACTCTCCAACAAACCACGACTCCTCCAAATGCTCGGCGACAATCTGATTCGTTGCGGCGAGGATAGCAACGGCAATAGGCAAATCATAGCCCGAGCCCTCCTTCCTAAGATCGGCAGGGGCGAGGTTTACGACACATTTGCGGGCGGTCATACGGTAACCCGAATTCTCAAATGCCGAGCGAATGCGTTGCTCGCTCTCGCGCACAGCATTATCCGGCAGGCCCACCAAAAAGAGTCCCAAGCCGCCGCCCGTGATACTCACTTCGACGGTGACCTGCGTAGCACCAATGCCCGAAACGGTTCCTGTATATGCGCGAATAACCATAAAAATTCCTTTTAGAAGGGCACCTCGTCGGTGAGAGGTCTGGGTTTGTCCATATTTGTGGGGCCCTGCGGTATATCAAACTCGTTACCACCCATCGAAGAGCCCAAGCCGCCACTCATAGGCGCACCCAAGCCACCCTCAAGAGCACCCATACCACCTACGGCTGCGGGAGGAGTGAAATCGCCGCCACCCATAGAGCTGGCAATCTCGGTATAGCCGCCACCCATCGGGTCGCCAGCCGTAGAGAACTCGTTGCCATCGAGGTCCATAAAGCGTGTCTGCTCCTTCAGGAAGCGCAGCTTCACATCGGTTGCTGCACCACTACGGTGCTTGGCGATGATAATCTCGGCCATACCTGCCGTGGGCATACCGTTCTCGTCGGTGTTCATACCGTAGTACTCGGGACGGTGGATAAATGCCACGATGTCGGCATCCTGCTCGATAGCTCCCGACTCACGCAAGTCGGATAGCTGCGGGCGCTTTGAGCCACCACGTGTTTCGGTCGCACGACTCAACTGCGACAGTGCGATGATGGGGACGTTGAGCTCCTTGGCGATAGCCTTCAGCGTACGCGAGATGAATGCCACCTCCTGCTCACGGTTACCCTTCGACTCGGCATTACCGGTCATAAGCTGCAGGTAGTCGATGATGATAATCTTGATGTCGTTATGTATCTTCAGTCGGCGCGCCTTCGAGCGGAACTCAAAGACCGAGAGCGCCGGTGTATCGTCAATAAACAGGGGAGCCGTACCCAGCGGCTTGGTGGCACTCTCCAAGTGGCGCCACTGCTCGGGCGTAAGGCGTCCCGACTTTAGGTCGGTACCGCTCAAACCCGTCTCGGCAATGATAAGACGCATCATAAGCTGCACCGACGACATCTCAAGCGAGAAAAAGGCTACGGGCGACTCGTGGTCGATAGCCATATTACGCGCCATAGAGAGTACGAAGGCGGTCTTACCCATCGCAGGACGCGCCGCGATGATGATAAGGTCGCTGGGCTGCCAGCCGAGTGTCACGCGGTCAACGGCCATAAAGCCCGAGGGAACGCCATTGAAGGCCGAGGTGTTCTTGCTCGCCTCCTCGATTTGCAACATAGCCTTATGCAACACATCTTTGGCATTCTGCACCGAGCGCTTAACGTGGCCCTCGGCAACCTTAAAAATCTCACTCTCGGCATATCCGATAAGGTCCGTAACATCTTGGTCCTCGTCGTACGAGCGGCGCTGAATCTCCGTAGCAGAGCGGATAAGCTCACGCTGGACATACTTCTGCGCGATAATCTTGGCGTGGAACTCCACGTTGGCAGCCGAGCCCACCTTCTGCGTAAGTTGCGCAAGATAGGCCGCACCACCCACCTTCTTAAGCTCGCCACGCACCTTCAAGCACTCGGTAACGGTGTAGAGGTCGATGGGTTTAAGCTCGGCCGACAAAGACTCGATAGCCTTGTAGATAAGGCGGTGCTCCTCGGTGTAGAAGGCGTCGGGCGTAACGTATTCCTGCACGGCGATGATACTGTCGCGCTCGAGCATAAGCGCACCCAGCACAGCCTCCTCAAGCTCAACGGCTTGCGGCGGTACGGTGCCGACAATGGGCTCTTCGGTGATTTTATTGTATGCGGCACGGTTACGCGCCGAAGGGGTAAATTCTTTTGCCATAAGAAAAGGGTATAATTTTCAAATTTCAAAATTAGAAATTTTTACCCAAACGGCAAGTGAGAAATCGTAGAAATTTATAAACAAAAAAGCGGCGTTGTTGATAACATCAGAAAATCCTTCAGCCGCCCTACCCCTCGATGTGCAGTGCGCGGCGTGGCGTGGCAAGAACAGCTACGCTCAAACGAACATCCTCAACAGAGTTGAGAATAGTATCGCCGAGCGAGATAACGGTAGCTCCCGTAGTGAGCACATCGTCCACCAAAAGGAGATGTTTTCCGTGCAGCGAGGCGGCATCGCGGACACGGAAAATACCCTCGACATTATCCCAACGTTCGGCGTGGTGGCTCTGCGCCTGACTCTTATTGTAGCGATGGCGCATAACGCTGTGACGCAACACCTTAACACCGAGTTCGCGCGCTATGCCATCGGCCAAATACTCCGACTGATTATATCCACGCGTGAGTCTGCGCCACCAATGCAGGGGCACTGGAACAACCGCATCGACATCATCATACAGGCCACTCTGCTTCAGGCACGCGCCATACCAGCGACCCAGATTATAGGCCGTGCGCCACATATTGCCATACTTGAAGCGATGGATTGCCTCGCGCCACTGACTACCCTCGACATACCACAAAAATGCCGCAGCGCGCTCGACGGGCATAAGGCCTGCAAAGTGTTCACGCAGAGGGTTTTCCTCGCTCTGCCAGAGATATGTTAGCGGTGCTGTGGCCTCACAGAGTGAGCAGACGACAGCCTCGCCACGTGGCAGACGACCACCGCAGACAGGACACACTTCGGGGAGGGTTATACGGCGCAGGTCGCGCCACGCATCACTGAGCATCGACATCGACAGCTATGTTTATAGATTTGAACTCGGGCTGCGCACCAAACCCTGCCAACGCCTCGCGCAGAAGTTCACGCGCACGAGCCATAGAGCGACCATTCTCGATTTTGAGCATTATGCGGACGATATATTGGCCACGAATCTTATCAATCGGTGGAGCGACAGGGCCTGCCACACGACGACCAAACTTTGTGCGCATAGCATCGGCCAAAAAGAGTGCCCCTTGACGCAGCAGAGTCAAATCCTCGCAACGCATAGTGAGCTGAAACAGACGCGAATAGGGCGGATATGAGAAGGCGTGGCGGTCGGCCAGCTCGCAGCGCGCCATCGCGTCGTAGTCGCCACGCGACACCCAGCCGATGACGGAGTTATCGGGCTCGGAGGTTTGGATAATGACCACACCCTCGCTCTCGCGGCGACCAGCACGGCCAGCCACCTGCGTCATAAGTTGAAAAGCGCGCTCCGAGGAGCGGAAGTCGGGCGAGTTCAGCAGGTTGTCGGCATTCAAAACACCCACAACGCTGACGCGACCAAAGTCGAAGCCTTTGGTTATCATCTGCGTGCCGACAAGAATATCGGTCTGACCACTCTCAAAAGCCCCGATTATGCGATTATAGGCGCTCTCCGAGGTGGAGGTATCGCGGTCGAGGCGTGCCACACGGGCTGCGGGGAAGAGTGCGGCGATAGCCTCCTCGACCTTCTCCGTACCGAAGCCCATAGGCTTGATATCCACCGCATTACACTGCGGGCAGGCGCGGGGCACGGGGGCTGTATAACCGCAGTAGTGGCACTCCATACGGTCGGCCGAGCGGTGCATCGTGAGCGTCACGTTACAATGCGGACAGCGCAGAGTCCAGCCACACGCACTACACTGCACAAAGGGCGAAAAACCTCTACGATTTTGGAACAACATAGTCTGCTCGCCACGCTCCAAGGCCTCGCCGATGGAGTTTAAAAGTACCTGATTAAAGTGTGTGCGACGTTCGCCACGCTTCACCGAGCGCATTGTATCCGAGATAATTATGCGAGGTGGGGTGGCTGCGCCGTAACGCTCCAGAAGCTCCGAGTAACCATACTTCTCCCACTGCGCATTGGCGTAGCTCTCTAACGCGGGCGTAGCACTGCCCAGCACCGTATGACCGCCATACAACGAGGCCAAAACGATAGCCGTATCGCGGCCCTGATAGCGGGGAGCTGTGTCGCTCTGCTTATAGCTTGAGTCGTGCTCCTCGTCCACGACAATGAGTTGCAAGTGCCTGAGGGGCAGAAACAATGCCGAACGCGCACCCACGATCAACTCGCCTCCGCCACTATGCATCAGGCGCAGATAGGTTTCGGTGCGGCGCAGGTTTGTGAGCTTGGAGTGGTAGGCCGTAACGCGACTGCCAAAGACGCGCTCCATACGCTCGATAAGTTGCGCCGTGAGTGCAATCTCGGGCACGAGCAGCAGCACATCACCACCGCGAGCAAGCACCTCGGCGATGAGCGTCATATAAATCTCTGTCTTGCCCGAACCCGTAATTCCACGCAGAAGATGCACCGCCTTGCCACTGCTCTGCGAGGCGCGAATCTCCTCCACCACGCGCTGCTGCGAAGGGGTGAGTGAAGGGGTTATAAATGATATATTTTCGTTGCGCTCTATTGTTCTCTCGCGCTGATTGACAACTACATATCCTGCCTTTCGCAGAGCCGATAGTTGCGAAGAATCGCACTCCAACAGGCGACGGGGAATCTCCCCTTCGGCATTGAGTTTTTGCTTATCGAACGAGAGTATCTGCTCTAAAATCTCCACGCGACGCGGAGCACGGCGGCGGATACGGTCAAGCTCCTCCTTTAACTTCTCTTCATCACGCCACGCATCGGCCAGAGCCACATAAGCCTCGGTGCGGGGACGGAACATCTCCTCCGAAAACTCCTCGGCAGAGGTGCCCTGCGGCTTGATAAGCGAGGGCAGAGCCATACGCATAACCTCACCCAAGGTACACATATAATACTCGGCCATCCACTCCCACAGGCGCATCTGCTTCTCATCGAGCAGCGGGCGGTCGTAGAGTCGGCGACCGATTGTTTTTATGCGTTTGACATTGGGGCGCTCGTCGTGCAGACGCCAGACGATACCCGTATAGATATTTCGCGGACCAAACTGCACGGCCACTGCGTCACCTACACGCACAGCATCGCCCTCCGCGCCCTCGGGCACAGAGAATGAGTAGGCGGGTTGCGCCAATGGCAGCACTATGTCGGCAAAACGGCTCATAATTTCTCAAAGGTACAAATTTATTTTTCAGAAAAATGGTCGAGCGTGCTATTTTTCGATAATGATTCGTTAAATTTGCAAAAGAGCGCATAAAGCATAAAAAGAATGATATACCCTTGGGGCGACGAACGACGATTTAACTCCTACGCGGCATACTTCCGCCGTGTATTTGGCCACCGAATGCAGAAGGTGACCATAAATGCGGGTTTCAGTTGTCCCAACCGCGATGGAAAAATATCAACGGGTGGTTGCACCTTTTGTGACAATGCCGCCTTCACACCCTCCTACTGCGACTCTGCGAAGAGCATAACGCAGCAGATTGACGAGGGTATAGAGTTTCATCGCAAACGTTACCGCACGGCACAGCAATATTTGGCCTATTTTCAATCATTCTCAAACACTTACGCACCGATAGAGCGTCTGCGCGAGTGTTACGACGAGGCCCTTGCGCACCCCGATATTGCGGGCATTGTAGTAGGCACGCGCCCCGACTGCGTGGACGCGGAGAAGTTAGATTACTTCGCCGAGCTATCGCGCAAAAAGTATGTCACCATAGAGTACGGCGTGGAGTCGTGCTACGACGAGACGTTGCGCCGCATAAACCGCGGTCACGACTTTGCAACGGCCGAGCAGGCCATACGAATGACGGCCGAGCGAGGGATACATTGCGGTGCGCACTTTATCCTCGGCCTGCCGGGCGAGAGTGACGAGATGCTTATCGCGCAGGTGGAGCGGATAAACTCACTGCCGCTGACGACAATAAAATTTCACCAACTGCAGCTCTTTCGCGGCACTGCGCTGGCGCGCGAGTGGGACGAGCACCCCGAGCGATTTCGTTTTTGGACGATTGAGGAGTACTTGGATTTGTTCGTAGAGATACTGCGCCGCCTGCGCCCCGACATAGTTGTAGAGCGCTTCGCAGGTGAGGCTCCGCCCCGCTATCACCACACCGAAGGGTGGGGTTTGGTACGCAACGAGCAACTTTTAGCTATGCTCGACAAAAGATTAGAGCTGCGAGGTGTACATCAAGGCGATATTTTTAATATATTTGCGCACAAATAGGAATATTAGTATTAAAAAATAACTTTTCTCGCAATTTAGGTTGCGATTCATAAGCTCACAGGTTATGAAACTATCATTTACAAAAGCGGCCGTAGGCCTCAAAGAGTACATCGTGTTGGGTTTGGGAATGTTTCTCTACGCCTTCGGATGGACTGCCTGCGTAATCCCTGCCGGCGGTATGGGTGGTGGCGCGACAGGTATGTCAATGTTGCTCAACGCCATTTTCCCCGCCATCTCACTCGGACAGTTTGTCTTTATCATCAACGCCATTCTGCTCTTGGTGGGTGGATTTATCGTTGGTTGGAACTTCGGTCTGAAGACAATCTACTGCATCATCGTACTATCCATTGCGATGGATGCGTGGGATTTATGGCTACCCGATGGCTTGCTGGCCAATGGCGAGGTGCTGACAAACGGATTGCTGGTTGAGTACACGCAATCGATTGACTCTCATAATATTCTATTGATTATTATGGGTGCTGTCATAGCGGGTGCAGGTGTTGCTATCAGCTTTAGTCAGGGCGGCTCTACGGGAGGTACGGATATCGTGGCAATGATTATAAACAAGTACAAGACAATCAGTTACGGCAAGATTGTTATCTCGAGCGACTTCTTTATCATCGGCTCGTCAATCTTCGTGGCAAGCGATATTGCAACGGGTATTGCGACAATCATCTACGGTTATATTATGATTGCCGTGTATGGTTATACGGTCGATTTGATTCAGTCGGGTAACCAGCAGTCGAGTCAGATTTTCATCATCTCACCGCAGTATGAGGCTATCGCCGACGCTATCAACCACGAGGCGCACCGAGGCGTTACAATCATCGACGGCAAGGGCTGGTACTCGAAGAAGGAGTGCAAGATTGCGATGGTGGTTTGCCGCAAGCGCGACGCTGCAACAATCCTGAAGATTGCTCACCGCATTGACGAGAATGCCTTCTGCACGATGGGCTCGGTAATGGGCGTTTACGGTCAGGGCTTCGAGGCGTTGGGTAAGATTTAATAATTATAATTATAAGGTATATAATAAAAAATAGGTTAACCGAATGGGTTAACCTATTTTTCTTTAATGTCTGCAACCCTCGGAGCGAAGCGACCAAAGCCCCTGCCTAAGGCGGGGGTTTGGGGGTGGGTAGAATTTGCAAATGCGGCCAAAAGCCGCAGGGTATGCCGTCCGAAGCTTATTGCCTAACAAATTTAGGATAACAATGATTAGAAAAATAAAAAATAGGTTGCCCTACGGGACAACCTATTTTTTATTATACGTATTCATCGTCAAGTCCACACCTGCGCAGGCGAACGAGAGAATAGCGTCGCCAAAGATTTTCAGGCGCTCGGGCATAGCCTTCTGCTCCTCGTCGGTCCACTCTCCAAGAACGTAATCGACCTGATGCCCCTTCGGGAAGTCGCCACCCACGCCAAAACGCATACGGGCGTAATCCTCGCGGCCCAACAACTCCGAGATATTCTTCAAACCATTGTGACCACCCGCGCTACCCTTCTTGCGCATACGCAACTGACCAAAGGGGAGAGCAATGTCGTCCGAGATGATAAGGATATTCTCGATGGGAATCTTCTCCTGCTCCATCCAGTAACGCACGGCCTTACCCGACAGGTTCATATATGTCGAGGGCTTAAGCAGCAGAATCTGACGTCCCTTGTGGCGCAACGTAGCGGTAGAGCCATAACGGCCCGCCATAAAAGAGATATTGGATGCCTCGGCTAAGGCATCCAACACTCTGAATCCGATGTTGTGACGGGTAGCGGCGTACTCGGCGCCGATATTGCCCAGTCCTACAACAAGATATTTCATTCGCGGCTTGGTTTATTACTGCTGCTGAGCTGCACGTGTAGCACGTGTTACGCGAACGGCGCAAACTGCTGTAGTTGCAGGAGTAACGAACTGAAGGTTCTCGAACTGAAGGTCGCCTACGAAGATTGTCTGACCAACCTTCAAAGGAGTTACGTCAACAACGATCTCATCGGGCAAGTTTGCCTCCAAGCCCTTAACAACCAACTTACGAGCTGACTGAGCCAACTTACCACCAACCTTAACACCGGCAGCGTTACCAGTCAAACGTACGGGGATAGCGATAGCTACGGGCTTACCCTCCTGAACACGGTAGAAGTCGATGTGGAGGATCTGCTCACGTACGGGGTGGAACTGTACCTCGCGCATAACAGCCTTCTCGATCTTACCATCGATCTCGATCTCTACGATGTAAGAGTTAGGAGTGTAGATAAGGGGCTTTACAGCCTTTGTGTCAACGGTGAAAGCTACCTCCTCACCACCACCATACAAAATACAAGGGATCTGACCCTCACGACGGCAAGCCTTAGCTGCCTTCTTACCGAAATCAGCGCGTGCTGCAGCCTGAATCTGAAGTGTTTTCATTTTCTTGAAATGTTTTAATTGTTATTACCTACGGCATTACTCAACCATCTGTCCCTAAGCTTGTTACACGCCTCAGCTTTACGCCCCGACGCCTCTCTCGCCCCTGACTTTTGGCCCCATTATGCCTGAATCGGGTGCAAAGGTAATGTTTCGTCGCCGAAAAACAAAATTTTTTTGAGGGTAAAATGCTAATAATTAGGGAAATGTTATAAGTGAGATAGGTATTATAGGTGTAATAGGTTATAGTCTTATAATACTTATAGCTCCTATAATAAAAAACGGACAGCCCGAATGAGCAATCCGTTTATATTTATATCGGCCGCAACCTATGCCCGTTAGAAGAGGACGAAGTTAAGACCTACGTAGATACCGTGAATATACTGCTGGTAGTTGATATTCTTGGCGTCGAGCTCGTATTTACCCATCATATCGAACTCGGGACGGCGCAAGGTGCAACGGTAGCCGACCTGAAAATCGACCTTGGTAGTCTTGGCCATCAACAGACGCATACCCACACCCGCGCTGGCAACGGCACCGATAGTCTTATAGCTCTTACCGAAGTAGAGCTGGGGACCCAAGTGTGCATAGTTAAACCAACGTGTACGGTGCTGGCGGGTAACGGGTCCGTAGAAGACTTTAAGCGTTCCGACAGTAGGCCACATACACATCTTATCGACAAACAAGAAACCCGACTCAACACCTGTAACAACGTGCTGACCAAGCTTATAGCCATAGCCTACGAATGCGCCACCACCCGAAAATTCGGGACGGCCATCGTACTTAACAGTCTCGTTGTAATCCTTATAGTGGATACGGTTTTGCATACCGAGAGCCATATCGAAACCACCACCGAAGGTGATAGTCCACTTACGCTCCATATTCTCGAGGTCGTAGTCACGCACCTCCTTCTTCTTCTTGTATTTGGGTATGTAGATGTTCTGCGCCTCGGCCACTGCGCCACACATAAACACCACTACCAAAAGCATCAAAATCTTTTTCATCTGCATCTATTTTTCTTCTACACCAGCCCTTTTGCATCGCGCGCAGCGTAGCACTCGACTTACAAACGGCCAAACGGGTAGTTTTATTTTATACCTCTAACATTTTTCTCCCAAGCCCACGCTGAACGCAACGTGTCATCGAGCGAACGCTCGGCCTTCCAGCCCAACTCCTCGTTTGCGAGGGTTGTATCGGCCCAGATAGCCACCACGTCACCCGGACGGCGGGGAGCAATCTTATAGTTGAGCTTAAGCTCGTTCACGCGCTGGAAGCTCTCAACCAACTCCAACACCGACACGCCATTGCCTGTGCCGACGTTGAAAATCTCATACTTCTGCTTATTCTTATCCTCAACCATACGTGTGATAGCCACCACGTGCGCCTTAGCCAAGTCCACAACGTCGATGTAGTCGCGCAAGCACGAGCCATCGGGTGTATCATAGTCGTCACCAAAGACACTCAGGCACTCGCGGATACCAGCAGCAGTCTGCGTGATGAAGGGAACGAGGTTCTGCGGAACACCGCGTGGCAACTCGCCGATGAGAGCCGAGGGGTGTGCGCCGATGGGGTTGAAGTAACGCAACGAGATACCCTTCAAGCCATCGTAAGCCGTAACTGTGTCGCGGAGGATATCCTCGCACATCTGCTTGGTGTTACCGTAAGCCGAGGTTGCAGGCTTGCGGGGTGTGAGCTCCGTTACGGGCAACTCGTCAGCCTCGCCATAGACGGTAGCCGATGAAGAGAATACAACATTGGGACGGCCGAACTCGCGCATAAGCTCCAAGACGTTCATAAACGAGTCGAGGTTATTGCGGTAGTACTTCATAGGGTCAGTCACCGACTCACCCACAGCCTTGAAAGCCGCGAAGTGGATTACAGAGTTGAAGTTATACTGCTCGAACACCTTGCGGAAGGCCTCCTTGTCGCAGCAATCGACATTAACGAAAGGAACGTCCACGCCTGTGATTTTGCGCACGCCCTCAACGCCACTCATATCCGAATTTGAGAGGTTATCCGCCACAACTACATCGTAGCCAGCGTTAATCAACTCAACGGCGGTATGCGAACCGATATAACCAGCTCCACCCGAAACCAATACCATCTCTTTCATATTAAGTATGTTTTAATCGTGCAAATATACATAATATAAATTCAAAATTCAAAAACATTGGGAGAATTATAGGTGTTATAGGTATGATAAGTGTTATAGGAAATTGGGGCGAAGACCGAAATTACTATTATGCAGACAAAAAAAAGCATACTGCCACGAAGGAACAGTATGCTTAATTCTATACCAAAAAGTTGAATAAAATGAGCTATTTCATATCATTAGAACTGCCACTCAACTACGGGGTGTGCATCCTCGCCGCACCACATATTCTCAACCTTTACGGCCAACTTACCATCCTTGCCAGATGTTGCGCGGATAGAGGTGAAGGGCTCAAGGATTACGGGGTTAGCATTACCGAAGCGGAGAGTGTACTTGATTGAAGAGTTGTTTGTAAGCAAAACAGTCTTCGCGCCGCTTGATGCAGTCTGGATAACCTTTGTAGCGATAGAGGCCTTGAACAAATCAACCAAAAGGCTCTGCTCGCCAGCCAATGTGCCGTGAGAGTATGCCAATGTGCGCTGTGCCTCCATAGCCTCGCGCAAAGCCTCCAAAGTGTTCTCCTGTGCGAAGATGAAGGTCATATTGCGATGACCGTTACCACCGATAACATAATCCTCCGATGTAGAGCCGTGGATATCGGTATTTGATGACATAAAGAACTTATTCTTCAGGGCACGTGTGATAGCGCGGGGATAGAACTCGCCACCGTTCATAATCTCGATACCGTCGATAAGGTTTGCACCATATACCTTCTCCTCAAACTCCATCATATCAAGTGTAGTACGACGCCAGCCGGGGTGGTTCTGCATAACGATAGCACCCTGAGCCTTAGCGTTGCGGATTGACTGCATAGGATCCTTGGCGTAGATGGTGTTGTTGTCCTTTGTAAAGAGGGCGTTGTAGTGGCCGATAACGGTCGGCTCACGAGTAATCTCGGCACCGGGGATAACGGTAATGCCGTAAGCCTTCGCTGCGTTCTGGTACAACTTCACGGGATAGTTCAAATCCGAAAGGATACCAGCATCGGTAGCCTCGCTACGGATAACGTTGCTGTTTGCGGGCTTCACATTCTTGGGGACGTAGCCTGTAAGGAAGTTCATCATCTTACCCTCGTAAGGACGATACTCCACGTGCTCGGTAACGGCGATAACGTCCAAGCCATCGTGCCAAGCCTCCTGAATGCGGAACTCGGGCGTAACGCTACCATCAGAGAAGATAGTATGGTTGTGCAGGTCAGCCTTGTAGATGTTGAAGCCACGCACCTGCGGCAACACCATCTCCACGCGCTGACGGCCCTCTCGTGAGTTGTGACGCAACATATCCTTATTTGCCGAATCGGTGTAGTAGAGCTGTGCAGAGGCCGAGAGCGTAGCAACCAAAGCCACTGCCAAAGTGAGAAGTTTTTTCATACGATTATAGTTTTAGGTTTTTATTTCTTTTTACAAAGATACAATTTTTTTCTCTTAAATCATAGCCTTATTAAAAATCCAACTCCACCACGGGGTGCTCCTTCTCGCCACACCACATATTCTCAACCGACACAACGAGCTTATCGCCAACAGGTACAGAGATATGGATTGTGGTGAATGAGTTAAAGTTGAATGGTGTACCGCCATCTACACGCAGGGCATAATCGAGCGATGTAGTGTTTGTCAGGGCAACGGTACGAGTGCCATTTGCGTCGGTGCGCTCCACGCGGCACTGTGTAGATGCCTTGAACAAATCCGCGAGCAGGCTCTTTTCACCTGTCATATGTCCCCAAGCATAGGCGATTGTTAGGTTGTTATCCATAGCCTCACGAAGTGCTGCCAGCGACTTATCCTTTGCAAAAATCATCGTAAGGTTGCGAATGGGGTGCTCCAGAAGGTAATCGCGGGCGATAGAGCCGTGAGCATCGGTTGCACCCACCATAAAGAAACCATACTTCTTGGCGCGCTCGATAGCCAACGGATAGATATCGGCGCTATTGAAGGTCTCGATACCGTCGATGAGGCCCTCGTCGTAAGCCTTCTGCTCGAAGGGACCAATCTCCATACTTGTGCGACGCCAGCCGGGGTGGTTATGCACGATGAGAGCGCCCTGCTTCTTTGCCAGACGGAACGACTCGTAGCAGTCGGCAGCATAAATCTTATTTGCATCGGTTATAAAGAGCGCATTGTAGTGGCCGATAGTCTCGGGCGTACGCGAAATCTCGGTGCCGGGGATTACGGTAATGCCATAACGCTCGGCAGCCTGCTCGGCAAGGCGTATGGGTAGATTCTGGTCGGTCTGTATGCCACGATCATCGGCAGGGCTATCCATCAGGACGGTATTGATAGCCTTCGTACCCTCGGCTACGTAACCCTTCAGGAAGTCAATCATCGTCTGCTCCATACCGCGATACTCCATATGCTCGGTGATGGCGATAACATCCAAACCATCCTGCCAAGCCTCCTGAACACGGAACTGGGGTGTAACGCTACCATCAGAGAAGATAGAGTGGGTGTGCAGGTCGGCCTTGTAGATATTCAAGCCACGCACCTGCGGGAGGATAATCTCCTTGCGGGCCTCCTTGTACTGATGTATTGTCAATGGCACCATATCTGGATTTGTGCCGTGAGGTGCTGCAAAATATTGCGCCGAGGCCGAGGCTGTTGCCACCAAAGCGATGGCGAGGATAAATATTTTCTTCATCTGGATTTTTTTTAGAATTCTATGGTTATATCATCAATTGCAAAATACTTTGGCGTAGTCATTCCCCACTCCGTGGCAGGGCCGCCCGTAACGTCGAATTTCACACGTACAACCTTGCCCAGCGGCGATAGATCCCACGCCGTCCAGCGATTCACATAAACACTTTTTCGTGCGAAGGGCATCTCCACGGTAGCCGTCTCGTTGCCCGACGCATCGTATCCCGTAGCCGAGATTATAATCTGGTCGTCGTTGCCGAGTGCAGGCGAGAAGGGATTTCCGTTCTTTACGATATTGAGGAAGTAGGTCGTGGCATTTACGTAACAACTCAAAATCTTGCGTGCTTTGCCATCGGCGAAGTACATCTCGGCACTCTCTTTGGCACTCGATGAGCTTTCATAATTTCCTACCACGATGGCAAAACCGTCCGAGCCGTTGTTACCGCCACCCTTCACCTCCGATGAGGAGGTTGCGCAGTAGACGTAGAGGTCTTTGCTGTAGTCGCCGTAGGTTGCAATGTCGGCAGAGTTGTAGGATGATACCAACATTCCGCCACGAATATATGCGTAGCCGTAGGTATTGTCAACGAGGGCCTCCGATGTGAGCGTTGTTCTCTTGTCGCACCACTTGTAACCTCCCACCACAAGATCCGACGAGTATTTCACTCCCGCCGCTGTTGCCGAGTAAGCACTCCACTCCTCGCCCTCGAAGTGTACGGTTTCACGTGGGTGGCTATCATCAACACCTGTGCAGCCGACAGTGGCAAACAACAGAGCCAAAAGAAAAATACGTTTCATAGTGTGATTCAGTTTAGGTTTTTTCTTTGTCAAAGATACTCTATTTCGAGCCGACGACAAAAAAAATAGGGGCAAATGAAAAATTTTTCGCTCATTTTTGTAATTTTATGGCCATCTTATGCGACTAATATGGTAGGAATTAAAATTCACAGAAGATGGATTTACTGAAAATAGAAAATGTAACAAAACGTTATTCGGGCCACACAGCCCTCAATGACGTTTCGCTCAGCGTGCCACAGGGCTCTATCTATGGATTGCTGGGCCCCAACGGAGCGGGTAAGACTACGCTCATCAGAGTTATCAACCGCATCACGTTGCCCGACGCGGGCCGTGTGATATTCAACGGACACGAGATTACCGACCAAGATATCTACAACATCGGCTATCTGCCCGAGGAGCGCGGACTCTACAAGAAGATGAAGGTTGGCGAGCAGGCTATCTTCTTCGCACGCCTGAAGGGACTCTCGAACCGCGAGGCTACCGTGCGCCTGAAGGATTGGTTCATTCGCTTGGGCATAGAGAGCTGGTGGAACCGCAAGGTGGAGGACCTCTCGAAGGGTATGGCGCAGAAGGTGCAGTTTATCACAACCGTGCTGCACGAGCCGAAGCTCTTGATTTTCGACGAGCCATTCTCGGGTTTTGACCCTATAAATGCCAACCTGTTGAAGCAGGAGATTTTGCGCCTGCGCGATAAGGGTGCTACGGTGATTTTCTCGACGCACAATATGTCGAGCGTAGAGGAGATTTGCGACCATATCACGCTGATTAACAAGTCGCGCAACATTCTCTCTGGCTCGGTGGACGAGGTGCGTCACCGCTTTGGCGAGAATGTATTTGAGGTGGTGTATAGCGGCGAGGGTGCGACTTTCGAGAGTGCATTGCAGCCGATGGCCGAGATGCTGGGAACAACCGCTGTGGCCGACACCCCCTACACATCGACACGCATACGTCTGAAAGATGGCGCAACGGTGCGCGAGAGCATTGCGGCGGCGAACGAAGCCGTTGAGTTGCGTTCGTTCAAGGAGGTGATACCGAGTATGAACGATATATTTATCCGCGCTGTGGAGGGTACGTTGTAAAATTCAAAATTGAGGATTTACTATGAACAAGATAGGAATAATCATCGCTCGAGAGTTTAACGAGCGAGTACGCAAGAAGTCGTTTATCATCACGACAATACTTATGCCCGTGCTGATGATAGGTATGATGGCAGCACCCACGCTGATGATGCTCTTCGCCAAGGGCGAGCAGAAGACGTTGCTGGTAATAGACAACAGCGGCGTGGTGGCTCCACAGTTGGAGAGCAACGAGGATGTTATCTTCAAGAGCATAGACCTCTCGTTAGAGGAGGCGCGTGCCGATGACACTATATTTGGCGTATTGTGGATTGGCCAAAACGTGGTAGAGAAGCCCTCGGAGGTGAAGCTCTACACCAACTCCTCATCATCGATGACTCTCGAGGAGTCTATCTCGGCACAAATCGAGAAGGTTATTGAGCGCGAGCGTCTGAAGCGCTACGACATTGAGGGCCTGGAGGATATAATGAAGAACCTGGAGGCTTCGGTATCGATGGCGACATATCGCAATGACCAAAGCACAGATGGCGAAGATGAGCAGGCTACATCGTCGATGGTATCGTATCTGCTCGGCTTGGTGCTGGGTATGATGTTGTATATGTTCCTTATCATCTACGGCTCGATGGTTATGACCTCGGTAATCGAGGAGAAGGGTTCGCGCGTATTGGACGTACTGGTGTCGAGCGTCAACCCCTTCCAGCTTATGATGGGTAAGATTTTAGGCGTGGCCTCGGTGGCCATTACGCAGGTAGCCATCTGGGGCGTGCTGGTATGCGGCATAGGCTCGGCGGTATTGCCCGCGCTGATGCCCGAGGATATGATGCAGAGTGTGGAGGCGGTGCAGGCAGGTCAGATGACCTTGGCCGAGGCGGACCTCGACGCAGAGGCGTTGTCGGCACTCACCATCGCTACCGATGTATCGGGTTTGGTGATGATGTTCGTATGGCTACTCCTGTTCCTTTTGGGCGGATTCTTGTTCTACTCGGCAATGTTTGCCGCGGTGGGCTCGGCCGTGGACTCTATACAGGATGCCAACCAGCTGCAGACACCCATCACGGTACCGATTATCTTGGCGTTGATTCTTGCGATGTCGGTATTCAACGACCCCAACTCGCCGTTAGCATTCTGGGGCTCGATAATACCCTTCACCTCGCCCGTTGTGATGATGGCACGCATACCCTTCGATATCCCCACGTGGCAGATTGTAGTATCGCTCTTTCTGCTCTACGCCTCGGTGGCCGGTATGGCGTGGGTGGCAGGAAAGATATACCGCGTAGGTATCTTTATGCACGGCAAGAAGCCGACCTTCAAAGAGCTATTGTCTTGGGTAAGGCAATAAATAAAAAAGGGTGTTCTTCGGGACACCTTTTTTGTTTGAGAGGAAAGATAAAAGAGCAAAGAGTAAAAGTGGGGAAATAGGTATTATAGGAATTATAAGTGTTATAGGCTATTTCATTTTGAATTACACATTTCCTATTACACTTATAACACCTATTACACTTATTTTCTCGCGAAAAAGAGATATTTTAGCCGAAAAAGCCTATCTTTGTGAGTTGAAAACTACTACGTCAAAATCAAAAACAAATATTATGACACAAGAACAGGCCAAA
The DNA here is from genome assembly GCA_045646685.1 of Alistipes sp. Lineage (GTDB taxonomy): Bacteria > Bacteroidota > Bacteroidia > Bacteroidales > Rikenellaceae > Alistipes. The sequence continues at coordinate 28,471 of JAZRLD010000072.1, forward strand.
AAATTCAAGTATTGGCAGTATCGCACCATTGGTGCTACGATGATTGGCTACGCGCTTTTCTACTTCGTGCGTAAGAACTTCTCGTTCGCTATCCCCGGTCTTGCGGCCGAGTATGGTATCTCGAACACCAGCTTCGGTATCATTATGACCGTGGTGGGCCTCATCTACGGACTCTCACGCTTCCTGAACGGATTGTTGGCAGACCGTATGAATGGTCGTTACCATATGTCTATCGGCCTTCTGCTCTGCGTATTGGCGAGCTTCGCATTCGGCTTCAGCCCCACGATTCTGGGCATTGAGCTTGGCGTTGCGCCCCACTCGCTGGTAGTATTGTTCGGCGTGCTGTTGGTGCTTAACAACATCTTCCAGGGTAGTGGTTTCCCTCCCTGCGCGCGTCTTCTCTCGCACTGGATTCCACCGCACGAGCTGGCTACAAAGATGTCGGTTTGGAACACATCACACTCTATTGGTGCCAGCCTCCTGGCTATCCTCTGCGGATATGTTATGGGCTCGATGGGTAGCGATATGACTGGCAACGCCGAGGCTGTGGAGGCTATCCGCACAAACCTCACAACGCTCAACCCCGCACTCTTGGATAACCCCGCCGAGTTGCAGGAGAAGGTGACAAATGCTGCGGCACACGTAGGTGCTTGGCAGTGGTGCTTCTGGGTGCCCGCGCTATTTGCTTTGGCTGGTGTTGTAGGTCTGTTTGTATTCCTGCGCGACACGCCCAAGTCGGTTGGTTTGCCCGAGTTGGCAGGTACACACACCAAGGTGGAGAACAACACAAACTCTGCCGAGTATAAGGCATTCCTTCGCGAGAAGGTATTCCGCAACCCGCTGATTTGGATTTTGGCATTCGCCAACTTCTTCGTATATGTGGTACGCTTTGCCGTATTGGATTGGGGTCCGAAGTTCTTGCAGGAGGCACGTGGTCTGGAGCCTGCCGATGCTGGTTGGATTATCGCCGTATCGGAGATTATGGGTATCGTAGGTATGCTCGTGGCTGGCTGGGCGACAGATAAGTTCTTCAAGGGCCGCGCACACCGCACCTGCGTATTCTGTATGTTGGGTGCCGCAACGTTTATGGCTATCTTCTACTTCCTGCCCGGTACAAGCCCCGTGGTGATGCTGGCTTGCGTGTTGGGTATGGTAGGTTTCTTCATCTACGGCCCGCAGGCGTTGATTGGCATCGCCGCGGCTAATCAGGCAACGAAGAGCGCCGCAGCTACGGCTAACGGCGTGACAGGTATCTTCGGTTACTTGAGTACTTTCGTATCAGGTTTGGGTATTGGTGCTATGGTTGACTGGGTGAACAAGGTGAACCCTGGTCAGGGCTGGAACTACGTCTTCCTGATGATGATTGCGATGGCGATTGTAGGTATGTTGATTTTCACGCTTATGTGGCGCGCAAAGGCAACAGGCTACGACGAGGAGCAGGCGTAAGTTTTAATACAAATATGGTATGCCCGAGTATTGCTCGGGCATATTTTTTTGTGTTTTTTGAAATTTACCCCCCCCCCGCATTTTTTTGCATATTTCCTTTTTTATTCATAACTTGCAAACGACAATATTTTCATAAACATCTAATACTTATTGCGCTATGAGGAAGATTTTATTTGTGATGGTTGCGGCGCTTACCTTTGTCGCTTGCGAGAAAAATGACGAATATGATGAGTTGGGTGAGTTGGATATTATAGGAAATATAAATAGATCAGGAAATTTCAGTTCAAGCACCAAATTTGTAAAGCTTTCTCAATATACTTGGAGAGTTGATAGAGAGAAAGGTGGAACCATAACAATTGAAACAGATGATGCGGCATTCGTGGAAGCTATGTCAACATTAGTTGGAATTGATGGAGTAGGGGCTAATTATAATGATGAAATAAAACGATTTTTTAGACGAGTTGCTCCTTTGTACCTAATAAAATATGAAGATATTAAAAAGCAAAGCGTGTATGAGGCCTTTGGTTGTAAAGTAGTTCGAGATGGATATAGAAAATTTACAATAACCGTTGAGCCTAACTGCGGCAGCGATTCCGATTACTATTACAATGACATCGAGATTGCTTTTTCCAAAATCTGGGACTCAAAAGAGTATGGACCGATATCAGTTATGGGAGGTATACCATTCTATATCTATCTAAGATAAAATTAAAGCTACCCTGCGGGGTGGCTTTTTTTGTGAGTGGGGAGGTAATCTTTTTTTGGATATTGCACAAAAATTGTTATATTTGCACGTCAAAGTGTCTTTTCCGAGGCACAAAAGAGGGCAAAAACGGATTGTTTAACCAATTACGAAAACTATGGATGATGGTCTTGGGTGCACGTATAGCGGCAGTGTCGTATCTCAATACGATACCATTCATCTATGGTATCCAGCACGAGGGTAATCTTCGCGCCGACCTTTTGTTGGCTCCACCCGCAGGGTGCTACGAGAACTACGCCACAGGTAAGGCCGACATCGCTCTGATGCCTTCGGCAATGATTCCGACACTAAAATCAACAAACATAATCACCGACTACTGCATCGGCTCTTCGGGCAAGGTGCGCACCGTTATGCTCTTCTCGAACTCGCCTATCGAGCGTGTGCGTCGCATCTTCTTGGATGCGCACTCGCGCACATCGGTGCAGTTGGCGGGTTACTTGGCAGCAAACCATTGGAAGATTGCGCCCGAGTGGTACGACTTGCAGGATTACTCGCAGGTGGCCTTCGCTCAGGCAGAGGACGCATTCCTCTTGATTGGCGACAAGGTTTTTGACCACGAGGGACTCTTCAACTACGCCTACGATTTGTCGGAGGAGTGGAACAAATGCACACGTCTGCCCTTCGCCTTTGCCGTATGGGTGGCACGCAAGGGTACTTCGTATGAGCTTATCGACGGCTTGCAGAAGGCACTCACATTTGGCGTGGAGTCTATCTGGGAGGCTGTCGTGGAGAATGGCTTTGACCAGAAGCACTACAACGCTTACGAATATCTCACACAAAATATCGACTTCGTATTCAACGCCGAGAAGCACTCGGCACTGCAAAAGTTCTGGAACGCAGGCCTCAAGGTAGAGCCTCGATCCAATCCCGGCTGAAGAGGGTAATCGCCGCAGGAGGCGACGGTACTCTCGTGCAGATGTGTTGCTCATCTGCGCCCCTGACAATCAAGGAGTTCAACCCGTAAATTTTGCAGACAATGCTTACTATCTATCTCAAGCAATACAATAAGATTATTCGCAACGCCGAGCCCGAATTGCTGGACAATCTGGGCTACGACGATATTTTGTGGTTAGACCTGCTCTCGCCCACCATCAAGGAGCAGAAGGCCGTGGAGAACTTTATGGAGGAGACGCTCCAGACACGCCAGCAGGTGGAGGAGATTGAGTCAACGTCAAAGTACTCGGAGAACGAGAACTCGATAATCTCGAATACCAACTTCTTTATTCCGCAGCCGGGGGGTACCTTCTCGGTGGAGCCCGTGTCGTTCATCATCTCTAATGAGGGTGTGCTCGTGTCACAACGTACGGCCGAGTCGCGCACATTCCGCGGGACGGAGAAGCGTCTGCAGATGAACTACCGCAGCTACTCGACAGGCTATCACATCTTCATATCGTTGCTGGAGGTGCGCATCGACTTTGATGCCGACCTTGTGGAGATGGTTGCAAAGCAGGTTGCAAAGCTGAGCAAGGATATCAACACCGAGGATACTATCGACAAGGAGGTAATCCACCGCATCAACGCCTTGCAGGAGAGCACGATGGTCCTTCGAGAGAACTTCTTCGACCGCCAGCGTATCCTCTCGAACATTCTGCGAAGCGAGCGCTTCCCAAACGATATCTACCCGCGCCTGCAGTTGATGATTAAGGACGTGAACTCTCTTATCAACCACGCCGACTTCAGCTCACAGCGTTTGGATTACATACAGGATTCGGCCCTCGGATTGATTAACATCGAGCAGAACGAGATTGTAAAGATTTTCTCGGTGGCAGCCGTGATTTTTCTGCCCGCAACGTTGATTGCGAGTATCTACGGTATGAACTTTAAGTATATGCCCGAGTTGGATTGGGTTTGCACCATAGGCGGCGTGGAGTTGCCGCTGGGTTATATCTTCGCCATCGGCCTGATGATTCTCGCCTCGGGAATGACCATCTGGTACTTCCGCTACAAGAAGTGGTTGTAAGATAAAAGGTTGCCTTGACGGGCAACCTTTTTATATTATCAAAATAGAGCCTTAGTTGCGAATAAAGTTCTCCACCTTTAAGTTTGTGACTTTACTCTTGAAATTGCCTGCCTGCTGCAAGGGGAAGTAGAGCGTGGGGACATAATCATACTGCTTACTCTCGGTAAGCCAGCGCTTCTCGCGTTTGAGTTCATCTTGCAACTTACCATTCACATAGAGGCGTGTAGATGTGTTTGTACACTCGATACGAATGTCGGCACTCTTACCCTCCTCGACATAGTAATCGAAGGTGTTGAGATATCCCTCTCGCACGAAGGCCATACGGCCATCAATCGGGCTGCTGAGATAGAACTCGGTAACCTTATTCGAGAAGAGCATAGTACCACGGCTCTCCTTTGCACAATCTATGTGGAAGCTGATTGTATGGTCAAAGCCTGCCTCCGCGTGAGGATAGCTCTTGCCGGGCTTCACCGATGGAATGGTATAGACCACACTACGAGGCTCGCCATCGAAGAGTCCCAACTCGTTTATACCCGGAGCCTCCGAGAGTTGTTTGCTCTTGCTTAAAAACTCCTCCAACGGCAAGGTCTTATAGGTCGGACTCCACGTAATCGCAGATACAAGGTGCAGGGCTGGATAGCAACGGTGGTGAATATCGTCAACCGAGATACCATTCTCCGCAATATCGTTCCACACGCAGTACATTGCACCCAACAGGGCGGGGTCGAGTGGCTCCATCTTATGGTTGTTGATGATGGTAGGATCCCATTTGTTGTAAATCTTATCGGGGTCAAAATAGTCGGCGTAGTATCCTGCGGCGGGTACTATGTACATATACCACGAGGGAGCTGTTATCATCTTATATCCGAGTGCCTTCATATCGGCCGGGTTGGCATATTTTGGATACCAGCAATTCATCAAAACATTATCTACCTTCACCGGTGTCTCACCTTTGGCGTGAGTAAGTGCGCCCCAAATGAAGGCCTGCTTGCCGAACTTCTCAACAAAACGAATGTAGCGATCGGTGAAGGCGCGGAACTTCTCTACCGTCTCCTGGTCCTTGTTTGAATACTCATCCGTACCGATGTGTACCTGCTTGCCCACGAACACGGGGTCGTCGCCACTAAGATACTCGGTAAACAACGAATCGAGGAAGGTATATACATTTGGATTGTAGAGGTCGAGATGGTCGAGACCATACTTCTCTGAACCAAACTCCTTGCGGAAGCGCGAGAATGCCAGCGAGTGCGAGGGAACGTCGATTTCGGGAATCACATTCACGTGCAGCTTGGCAGCGTCCTTCTGGAACTGGCGGAACTCATCCTTGCCATAGTGGCCGTCCTTGGCTGTAAGCTCAGGGAACTGCTCGCTCTCGAGGCGGAATGCTGTGTAGGTCTTATCCCAAGTATGCTCATACTTCTTTGCAGCACGGTCGTTGAGATGAATCTGGAAGGTATTCATCTTATAGTAGGCCATAACTTTGGCATACCTCTCAAGGTAATCCAGAGGAATATACTTGCGGCCACAGTCAATCATAAATCCACGCATAGGATAATCGGGCCAGTCACGTATGCTACCCTTGGGAAGGTGCGCGCCTTTACTCGCCTCCATAATCTGCAGCAAAGTACGAGTACCCCAATAAGCACCTTTCGTAGTTTGGGCATTAAGGGTGATTTGGTCGGCAATGTCGATGCTATAACCCTCGTCGCCCAACTCCTCGTCGCTTACGAGATTTATGACGATAGCTCCCGCAGCACCCTTTACGGCACTCTTGGCCTTCATCGCTTTTCCGAACAGAAGACCATAATCCTCGGCCAAAGCCTCGGCAACGTCGGCCAACTCGGCATTGGTATAGAAGACCTTGGTGGCAGCACTAACGTTCACAACGCCCTCGCCTCCTTGCCAATGGCGCAACTCGGGAATTACGAACGGCTTTTCATTGTTGGCCCATAGAGTGGTTGTGGCGCACAATGAAAGCACCATCAAGGTGATGGTAATGATTAGGTTTTTCATTTTTCTCGGGTTTCTTATCTATTATACCAGTCGGCGGATAATATCCTCACGGTCGCCGGTAAGGAAGTCGATAATCGGAATCTCAATCATTGTATAGGCACCAGCCTTTTGGCGCAGTACGGCACGCGCGCCCGCAACCAATATCTGGCTTGTCAGGGCGGGGTTGTTGATGCTCATATTGAACTCGAAACGCTGATTCTGCGTCTTGCCCGATACGCCCTTGCGCACCATATTTACACCGTGGCCCATATCCAGCAGCACATCTACGCTCTCGACCTTCGTAACGTGTGTCTCGTCGTGAACGAAGTATGCGTCGTTCTTAATGGCATCGGCTACGGTGTCGAAGTCGTAACCCTCCTCCAACTCGATATATACCATACGGCGGTGAATACCCGTGCCTACGGGGATTGTCATCGAGAGAGCCGCCTTCACGCCCTCGATAGCCTTTACGGCAACGGTGTGGCCCATACTCATACCCGGACCGAAGTTGGTGTAGGTGATACCCTGCGGCGCGCAAACCTCCAACAAGGCGCGTACTACAGAGTCGCTACCCGGATCCCAACCCGCAGAGATAAGTGCCGCAGCGTTGTGCTCCTTAGCAATCACGTCCAAACGGGCGCGAGTGTCGGCAATGCCTGTGTGGATATCATAGCTATCGACAGTCGAGATACCCAACTTCAAAGCCGTCTCGGCACTCTTCTCCACCAAGCGCGAGGGTGTACACAGGATAGCCACATCTACGCTCTCCAGCTGCTCCAAAGAGCTCACAACGGGATATTTCGACTCGCCAGCCGCTGCCACCGACGATGCACGGCGCACAACACCTGCAACCTCAAAGTCAGCCGCTGCCTCGAGTGCCTCAATCACATATCTTCCAATATTGCCGTAACCCACTACGGCCGCTCTAATCTTCTTCATAATTGGCATATAATTTATAGTTATCTACTGCAAATATGCAAAATTTACGCTACATATGCAACTCTGCACCCAAAATCTATACGCGAAAATTGACTCTTCGCCACGTGCCGCACAGGCAAGCATAATGCGATGGTATTTCCTATAAACAATATATGTATCAAGGAAGTAATTGCGAGAGTGAAAATTATTTCCTACATTTGTCGAAAAGAAATGCACTTATGCCCAAGACAATAACACTCCAACTATCGCCCAAGCAGTCGGCCGACGCGGAAACATACACCGCGCTGGCGTGTCGCCAGATGGGTATCCGCCGCAGCGACATCGCTCTGGTGAGGGTGGTGAAGCGCTCCATTGATGCGCGCCGCAGCCCTGTGAAGGTTAATCTCTCGTTGGAGGTCTTTGTCGATCAGGAGCCACAGCCCGGCCCTATTCACTTCGACTACCCCGATGTGAGCAAGGCAACGGAGGTTGTAGTAGTAGGTTCAGGTCCTGCGGGATTGTTCGCCTCGTTGCGTCTTATCGAATTGGGACTCAAGCCCATACTCCTGGAGCGAGGCAAGGAGGTGTTGCCGCGTAAGCGCGACATCGCCCTCATAAACCGCAACCTTGAAATCGACCCCGACTCGAACTACGCCTTCGGTGCGGGCGGTGCAGGAACATTCTCTGACGGAAAACTCTTCACGCGAAGCAAGAAGCGTGGCGACTATAACAAGGCGTTGCAGACGCTTGTCTTTCACGGTGCTACGCCCGAGATTCTCTACGAGGCACACCCCCACATCGGTACGGACAAACTGCCGCGCATCATCAGCAACATCTGCCAAACCATCACCTCGTCGGGTGGCGAGATTCACTTCTCGGCGAAGGTTACGGGCTTCGAGATAGACCACGTGCGCTCGCGCATACGCGGCGTGTGGGTGGGTGACAAACTCATCGAGGGTGCTGCCGTGGTGCTGGCTACGGGCCACTCGGCAAAGGATATTTACCACACGCTGCATCACGATGGTGTGCGCCTCGAGGCGAAGGGTTTTGCTATGGGTGTGCGTATCGAGCATCAGCAGCGACTCATCGACTCTATACAATACCATATGCCCGAGCGCGGAGAGTATCTCCCCGCAGCGTCGTATGCGCTTGTGAATCAGGTCGAAGGCCGTGGCGTCTATTCGTTCTGCATGTGCCCGGGCGGATTTATCGTGCCGGCTATGACCGATGCGGCGCAGTCGGTGGTGAATGGTATGTCGCCCAGCGGTCGTAACTCGCGTTGGGCAAATTCGGGACTCGTTACCGAGGTACGCCCCGAGGATTATGCCTTCCTGATGGAGGAGCACGGTGCCTTGGCGGGCCTTGTTTTCCAGCAGCAGTTGGAGGAGGCGGCACGTCAGAATGGCGGCGACAAGCAGATAGCCCCCGCACAGCGCGTGTCGGACTTCGTGGCTGGTCGCGCGTCATCATCGCTGCCCCGCACGTCGTATATCCCCGGCCTTGTCGCCTCGCGTCTGGATAAGTGGGTGCCCGACTTTATGGCCTCGGCACTGCGTAAGGGTATCGCCTCGTTCGACCGCAAGATGCGCGGATATGTCACGCCCGATGCTATTGTCGTGGGTGTCGAGTCGCGCACATCTAGCCCCGTGCGTATCCCGCGCGACAGCGAAACGCTGATGCACCCCGAGATGCAGGGCCTCTTCCCCGCAGGCGAGGGCGCAGGCTATGCTGGAGGTATCGTTTCGGCAGCTCTCGATGGCGAACGTGTGGCCGATGCGGTGCGAATGTATGTGAAATAGGGTTTCGATTTTCAGAAAAAACGCACGAAACGCAAGCGAAAATTGCAAAATGAAACATTCGCAAGTTTCGTTGCAAAATTATACAAAGAGTCCAAACGGTGGTCTAAATGTAATAAGTGGCTGAAATGTGTGAAAATTCACATATTTTGGCCATTTTTCGTTAAGTTTGTTTATTTCACTGATTCTCTGCGAGTTAATACGATGTGGGTAAAAACCAATGTTAAGACAATGTTAAAATTTATTATTTAATTACAAAAAAAATTGAAAAACTCTTGCACGGTATTTAGAATAGCCTTATCTTTGCAGTGAAGTTTTAAGGTTCATTTAGGTTAGTAGTTTTAGGTTGGTAGAGGCTATCGGAGGTTGTAACTTCAACGGAGCGTTTCTGTGGCGCCCGGGTTACTAAGACAATAAGCGGTGCTCGCTTGGCGTCGAATACCTTCCGTTACCTCGGTTTTTTTTTGCATTATCACCCGAAAGGGTTTTATATATTTGCTCCTGCCCAATGTTGGGTGGGATTTTTTATTTTATATACTCTCTGCACGACCAAATAATTTGCCTATAAGGTTGTTAATTCTTATCTTTGACATAACAAAACTCTATTTCTAATGTTGGAATTCAGCAATAAGACCGTGCTTATCACAGGAGGTGGTAGCGGTATAGGCGAGGCTATGGCGTATCAGTACGCGCTCAAGGGTTGTAATGTCATTCTCACGGGCCGACGCATCGAGCCCCTGCAAAGGGTGCAGAGCCGTTGTATCGAGTTGGGTGTCAAGGCGTGGGTCAAGACGGTAGATGTCGAGCGCGCGGAGTCTATAGACGAGTTGGTGGCTTGGGTTAAGAGCGAGGGACACCTCATCGACTTTCTGCTGCTCAATGCAGGTATATCGCAGCGTGCTTTGACGCTGGAGACAGATATAAGTGTTGACAGACGACTTATGGAGGTGAACTACTTCGGTGGAATATATCTCGTGAAGTCGCTCAAGGAGATGTTTATCGAGCGCGGCGTGCATATCGCCGTAGTATCTTCAGTGTCGGGTGTCTTCGGCTTCCCCGTGAGGTCGGCCTACTGTGCCTCGAAGCACGCCATACACGGCTTCTACGAGACTATCGCCCTGGAGTATCCACAAATCAAGACAACCATCATCATCCCGGGGCGCATACACACCGAGGTGTCGAAGAATGCTCTCGACGGTCAGGGCAAGGCTACGGGCGTTATGGATCCCGGTCAGGCTAACGGTTACGATGTGAACAAGTGCGCCAAGGTAGCCATAAAGGCTATCGCGCGAGGTAAGCACCAGAAGGTGATAGGTGGCTTTGACACCATTATGGTGCCGTTCTATAAGTATGTACCGTGGCTCTTCCGCCTCATAGCACGAAATGTCTCGGCACGATAGATACGCTGCCGTAAAGATATAAAAGAGGTTGCCCGACATCTGTTGGACAACCTCTTCTTTTATTCGTTTACAATCTTCTGCTTGGCAACCAGTCCCATCAGCTTGAAAAGGAACTTGGGCAATCGCTTCTTGGGGTCTCTCTTTCGCATATCTATTGAGAGGCCGAGCTTCTTCACCAGAGGAATCTTGTACGTCTCCACAAACTCGATGAGTGTTCCGTCGGGGTCCTCGGTGTATGTGAAGCGTCCCGATGCCTCGCCCATATCGAACACCTCGCCATTGGGGCAGCTATCGACAGTGAAGGGGTAGCCCTTGCTTGCGCAGAACTTACCGAACTCGCTCATATTGGTGATGTCGAAGCATACCTGAATAAATCCCGGGTCACCCCAATATCTTCCCTCATATATCTTGCGGGGTGTGCGCTCCAGCGCCTGCACCAGCTCTATTGTCGTGTCGCCGAAGATACCCGATAGTGCGCCCGTTCTCTGGGGTGAGGCGAGGATAACACGTCGATACTTCTTCTGCGCCTCGGGCATAAGGTTGCACTTGCTGAAGGTATCCACAACGTCGCACTTTACGATGCTGTATCCCAGCACCTCGCTGTAGAAGGCGATAGACTTCTCCATATCGCTGACGCCAATCACCGCGCCCGCAATACCGCCCGTGAGCTTGTGCTCCTCGATGTATATATCCTCACGCTCTACAACCTGAAAGAGGTTTCCCTTGAGGTCGTTGAGGTAGAAGCAGGGTGTGCCATCGGGCAGGCTCTCCAGCTCGCCACACTCTGCCCACTTGGCCGAGATCTGCTTGTGGAAGGCCTTCACGTCGCGGCACTTGAGCTTCGCAGCGAATATTCCGAGGTCACCAACAGCAATGGTGAAGGGGCACTTCTCGGGCTTACGCTCCGAGTATTGCCATATCTCGAAGCCACCGCCACCCTGAAGATTCATCGCGATACAGGCGTGGCGCTTGTGGGGCGCACCTCCCGTGTAGCGGAGCATTCGCTCGGCAACGGTATCGTCCTCCAAGATTCGCAAATCGATACCAAACATCTCAATATACCAGTTCCAAGTGGCACGGAAGTCGTCTGTACCGATACCAACTTGCTGTATTCCTGCATTATTAAACTTATACATCGTCGTAATATATATATGTATTCAATTTAGTAAACGCATTTATAGTAAAAGCGTTTACTTTGCTTGCAAAGGTATAAACTTTTATCAAATAGAGTTAACATATATAGAATAAAATTAGCTTTTAATGGTCTTTTTCGTCACTGCCGACCAAAAAAAAGTATTTTACCGCACAAAAAAAATGTCCGACCGTAGCCGAACACTCTCTTTTTCGTTTGTTATTTTAATGCGCCTGCAGCCAATTCTCGCCCACGCCCGCCTCCGAAATTAGCGGTACGCGGAGCTGCGCCACGCCCTCCATCGCCTCGCGCACGATGCGGATAACGGTCTCCTGCTCCTCGCGCAACATATCGACAATAACCTCGTCGTGCACCTGCAGAATCATCTGCGAGCGAATACCCTCGGCGCGGAAACGGCGGTGAATCTTCACCATCGCCAGCTTCATAATATCGGCCGCACTGCCCTGAATGGGAGCATTTATAGCGTTTCGCTCGGCCACGCCACGCGCCACGGCGTTGCGCGATTCGATGTCGCGCAGTATGCGGCGGCGACCAAAGGCGGTGGTCACATAACCCTTCGCGCGCGCATCCGCCACGGCACAATCCATATACTCCTTCACCTTGGGATATGTGGCGAAGTAGCCATCAATCAACTCCTTAGCCTCCTTGCGCGGAATATCCAATCGCTGCGCCAAGCCAAAGGCCGAGATACCATATATAATACCAAAGTTGGCGGTCTTCGCCTTGCGACGCTCGTCGGATGTAACCTCCGCAATCTCCTTATGGAAGAGCTTTGCGGCCGTCGCCGAGTGAATATCCTCGCCCTGCTGGAACGCCTCGATAAGCGACTCATCACCACTTAGGTGAGCCATCAGTCGCAACTCCACCTGACTGTAGTCGGCCGAGAGCAGCAGATGCTCACCGTCCGAGGGGACAAACGCCTCGCGTATGCGGCGGCCCATATCGTCGCGCACGGGTATGTTCTGCAAGTTGGGATTTGTCGATGAGAGTCGGCCCGTAGCCGTAACTGCCTGATTGAACGAGGTATGTATGCGTCCCGTAACGGGATTCACCAGCTGCGGCAGAGCCTCCACGTAGGTCGAAATGAGCTTCTTCACACCGCGATAGCGCAGAATCAAATCCACGATGCGGTGCTTGCCCGCGAAGCCCTGCAAGTACTCCTCATCGGTGCTGAACTGCTTGGTTTTGGTCATCTTGGGCTTGTCGGTGATGCGCAGTTTCGCAAACAACACCTCACCCAACTGACGTGCCGAGTTGATGTTGAGCGCAGGCTCGTCGGCTATCTCGCGAATCTCCTTTTCGAGCTCCGCAAGCTCGGCATTAAGCTCCACGGCATAGTCTGCCAACTGCTGTGTATCTACCTTTACGCCAGCAAGTTCCATCGCCGCCAACACCTCAATCATCGGCTCCTCGATGGTGTGGTACAACTCCACCAAACCCTGCTTCTCTAACTCGGGCCAGAGGACATTTTTTAACTGCAATGTGATGTCGGCATCCTCGGCGGCGTACTCCTTCACGGCCTCAACATTCACCTGATCCATAGTGAGTTGGCGCGTGCCCTTGCCGATAAGCGTCTCGATGCGGATAGGCGAATAACGCAGGTAACGCTCCGCCAAGAAATCCATTCCGTGGCGCGACTCGGGGTCGAGCAGGTAGTGGACAATCATCGTGTCAATCAACCTGCCGCGCACCTCCACACCCAAACGCGCGAGCACCATCATATCGAACTTTATGTTCTGCGCAACCTTTGTAATCGCCTCATTTTCAAACAATGGGCGCACTGCCTCGGTAAACGCGGGCGTATTTTCGGGCGTGAACGACACATACCACGCCTTGCGCGGCTCAACGGCAAACGACATACCCACAATGCGGTCGCGGAAGTAGTCGAAGCCCGTAGTCTCGGTGTCGAAACATATCTCTTTGTAGCCTTGTAGCTGCGCTACAAGCGTCTGGAAATCTGCAAGTTCTGTAATCAGCTTATATTCGTGTGGCGTTGTCTGTGCCGTAGCCATCTCACCCTCCTCGGCGGGTAACTCTGCCTCTGCCACAGGCTCGGCAACGGGTGCAGGTGTCGGGTCGGGCATCATCATAGCGAAGAGGTCGCCTTGACCTGCCATCGCCTCACGCTTCTTTACGGCCGACTTGGCCTGCGCCATCTCGGTAAGTTGTCGCTGCGGTGCCTGCTGTGGCACATCGCTCTCAACAACGGGCGCAACGTTATGCAAATCGCGCAGGAAAGAGGTAAAATCCAACTCCTGATACAACGCTTTCAGCTCGTCAATATTGGGCGGACAAATCTCCAAATCCTCGGGCGAGAACTCCACGGGCACATCAGTACAGATGGTCGTAAGAGTCTTTGAGAGCAGAAGTTTATCACCCCACGCGGCAATCTTTTCACCCTGTTTACCCTTGATACTCTGCACGTTGGCCAAAATATTCTCGCACTCGCCCCACTCGCCTACCAACTTGCAGGCACCCTTTTCGCCAATGCCCGGCACGCCGGGAATGTTATCCGACGTATCGCCCCAGATAGCCAAAATATCGCGCACCAACACGGGGTCCGCAATGCCATACTTGGCGCAAATATCCTCCGCGCGGACAATCTCCACGCCATCGCCCTTCTGCTTGTAGAGGTGGCGACGCTCGCCCACCAGCTGACCGTAATCCTTGTCGGGCGTAACCATATATACGTCATACCCCTCGGCCGATGCCTTGTACGCTAACGTTCCGATAACGTCGTCGGCCTCGTAACCCTCAATCTCATAGACGGGAATACGCATAGCCTTCAGCAGACGGCGCAGGTAGGGCACCGAGGCGATAATATCCTCGGGTGTCGCGGGGCGGTTGGCCTTGTACTCGGGGTACAATTCGCAGCGGAAGCAGCCACCCTTCGGGTCGAGAGCCACACCTAACAGGTCGGGCGACTCGCGTTTCTGTATGTCGCGCAGAAACTTCGTGAAGCCGAACAGAATAGATGTGTTCATTCCGTAGCGGTTACGCATCGGGCGACCGAAGAAGGCGTAGTAGTATTTGAATACGAGCGCGTAGGCATCGATAAGGAAAAGGCGTTTCATACTATTATGGTGTGGCAGATTTGCCACAAAAGGCTTATTATCTAAAATTATCTTCGGCAAACCACTCGGCATACGACGAGGCTGTCTCGTGCAGGCGCAACGAGTAGAGCTCCACCTCGTCGGGTAGCGACTCCAGCAGTCGCTCGGCGAAGTCGGAGAGCATATTCTCGCACGTGGGCTGGTAATCGACCATCACGATGTTTGAGTAGTACTCCGAGAGCATATGCCTAAGCTGCTGTCCTTGCGCTGTGCGGCGCACCACAAAGGCGTGGTCGAAGCGCGACACAATCTGCTCGTTTACGATGCGCTTCAGCAGGCCGAAGTCCATCACCATACCCTGCTTGGGGTCGTAGGGGTCCATCGAGGGCTCGCCCTTGATTGTCACGAACAGGCGGTACGAGTGGCCGTGAATCTCGCGGCACGCGCCGTCGTAGCCCTCCAGCGAATGGGCCGCCTCGAAGTTAAACTCTTTGGTAAGTCGAATAGTTGCCATAGTATGCTCTGAATTTTGTGGTTTCACCCGCATAGGGTTTTTCACAAAGTTACACTTTTTTGTGAAAAAATCTGCAAGCGAGTGAAATTCTACAATCAAAATTTATATATTTGTATATCCCGTGATGCCATATCCGAGAGAGAACTTCGACAAAACAAATTCACTTGATAGACTATAACCTAAAAGCCGTATTATGAAAAAACTATTTTTTCTACCGCTACTGACTTTGCTTGCGGTGGAGGCCGACGCACAGAGCCTGCTCAAAAAGTTGGGTAAGGAGATTGGCAATGCCGTTAAGAAGGAGATTGTAAATCAGTTGACAAGTAAGGACGACAACAACCAAGGAAGCCAGAGCCAAAGGAGTACCCAGAACCGCGACCTCAACACCGATGCGTTGCCTAAACTCTCGCCCGAGCAGCAGCGTGAGCAGGAGCTTCATTTCAAGAAACTTGAGGCTGAGCGAGCAGCCGAGGAGGCGAGGGAGAATCGTCAGAAGGCCCTGCAGGCAGTGCCCGACAATGGCGAGAACATCGTGCGCGATAACTCGGTAGAGTATATCGACGAGTACGGCATCAACCACGGCGGAGGTATTATAATCGACTCCATCGTATGGGCACCCGTCAACTGCGGTTACCACGCCACGGACTACCCCTACGGCAAACTCTACCAATGGGGCAGACTCCACGGTCAGGGTTATGGCCCGCCCTATGTGGAGGGTGTCGACACTACCTATCGTGATAAGACCAATGCGAGGTTCAAGCCCGGTGGCGAGAAGCTCACCGTTTCAGAGGCCCGCAAGCCCGAAAATAAGGATGTACACTTCGTCGATTCCGAGTGGACTAAGTTCAACTGGACGACAAATGATATGTACCTGTGGCTGGTTGAGCCTACCGCGGCGCAGTATAACGACCCAAATTTTGTTTTCGTTCCGCTCAAGAACAAGGCAAATGACCCCTGCCCAAAGGGGTGGCGCGTGCCCGACTGGAATGAGATGAGGACACTGATTAAGAACTTCTCGTTAGAGACTCACGACAAGGACGGCAGAGCGGGAGTATGGGTTTCGGGAAGCAACGAGTACAACCATCAGGTGCAGCGTATCTTCCTGCCGAAGGGTGGTGCCCGATATAGCGACGGCAAGGCTGTAGGCCGAGGTAATTGGGGCGCATACTGGACAGCGACACACCACGGTAGCGAGCTGATGGTTGGCCGAATTCTTATCAACGAGGGGGCCGAGAGCAATGAGTTCGGCGACCCGCGCGAAGGTCATACGGTACGTTGCATAAGAGAATAGAAAGATAAGTAGTCTAACAAGGCTCTTTTGGCGTCTTGCTTGCCGATAAATAGAGAGAGCCTGCCTAACAAAAAACTTGTTAGACAGGCTCCTAATTCTACTCTTTGCTGAACAACTCCCGAAGGTAGCAGTCCATATAAAACAGATCTGCCTCTTCGCATATCACTTGATTCATAAAAAGTCGGTCCTCGTCGGTGACCATTTCTGTTAATACTTTGTTGTCGATATCTTCCATAGGCAATCCGTTTACTCCATAACGGAGCCTACGCGCGGTTTATTGTGCCGATTATCCTTTTTTTTCGACTTTTTTTCTATGCCATCGACGACGCGGCGAGCATTAGCTCAAAATCAAGTTATTCTCCTTAATCATTTTGCGCAGATTGATGAGCGCATAGCGCATACGTCCCAGCGCGGTGTTGATGCTCACCTCGGTCTGGTCGGCAATCTCCTGAAAGCTCAGGCCTGCGTAGTAGCGCATCATCACCACCTCGCGCTGCTCCTCGGGCAGGAAGTCGATAAGGCGGCGAATGTCGGCCTCAATCTGCTCCGACACCATCTTATCCTCGACGGTGCGCTCGGCGAAGCGCAGTGTTCCGAGCATAGCGTAGCCTGCGTCCGACTCGCTCACGGTGCGCGAGCTCTTCTGCGCGCGGAAATAATCTATAACCTGATTGTGTGCGATGCGCAACACCCACGACAGGAACTTACCTGTATCGGCATAGCGTCCCTCGTCGATGACGCGAACGACCTTAATCAATGTCTCCTGAAGGATATCATCAGCCACGTCACGATCCTTGACCATCATACGGATGTAGTCGCGGACGCGAGCAGAGTGTCTGTCTATAAGTAGGGATATGGCATCCCGATCACCTGAAAGATAGCGATTAAGCAATACTTGGTCGCTTAACAACTGTGCGTTCATACTCTCTTTAATTTAATATACGGTTTTAAGAGTAGAAATTTTCTATAGGCAATCGGTTTTTAGAGTTAATTACTATTGTTTTCTGATGCAAATATACTGAATTTTTCTTATCTGCAAAATTTTTTGACTCTTTCGCGCTCCCTTTACCCGCGCCTCTGAGGACGAAAACCTCCCGAAACGGGGGCTGAAATTGCTCTTTGGCAGGGTGAAATGACTTTTTCGGGCTGTGAATTTTTTTGCAAAAAAAGGCAATATTTTTTTGCTTTGGGAGTTCCTTTGCCCGATTTTTTAGAATTGGAAGTAGATAAAGGGCTGAATACCGCTCGACTTAATCTGCATCACGCACCACGCCGCCATAACGATAAGCGCCACCTGCCACCAGAACGAAGCCGAGGCCACCTTGCGCTGCATATCCGAGTCGATAGCCGCGGGCATAAAGTGCATACCGTAGCCGATGACAATCAGCGCAAAGACCTCCTTGTAGCCAAGCACCACCTGCGGGATAATGGCGGTGTTGAACGAGTGGAAAATCTGATACAACATAAGGTGTACGGTCTGCATATCCTCGGCGCGGAACAACAACCAGCCGAGGCAGACAATATTGAATGTAAGAATGATTCCTAACAGACGCGACACGGGGTTCATATCCTGTCCATTGGCCTTCGCCCACGGTATGATTGCCAGCCACATCTTATGCAGCGCCAACGCAATGCCGTGCAACGCACCCCACAGCACGAAACGCACTGCCGCACCGTGCCACAAACCACCCAAAACCATAGTGATGATGAGGTTAATATATGTGCGCACCTTGCCTTTGCGGTTGCCGCCTAATGAGATGTAGAGGTAGTCGCGCAGCCACGACGAGAGCGATATATGCCACCTGCGCCAGAACTCGGTGATGGTGGCCGACTTATAGGGCGCATCAAAGTTCTTGGGGAAGCGGAAGCCGAGCAAAAGGGCGATACCTATGGCCATATCGGAATATCCCGAAAAATCGCAGTAAATCTGCAACGCATAGCCGTAGATACCCATCAAACACTCAAAACCCGAGTACAGGGCGGGCTCGTCGAAGATGCGGTCCACGAAATTGAGCGAGATGTAATCCGAGATAATAGCTTTCTTTATCAATCCGATGATAATCAGACCAATGGCCGTGCCGAACATCTGGCGCGTAACCATCAGCGGCTGGCGTATCTGCGGAATGAAATCCTTAGCTCGCACGATAGGTCCTGCCACCAACTGCGGGAAGAACGAGAGGTAGAAGACGTAGTCTGTCCAGCGCTCGAGGGGCTTGATTTGTCCGCGATAGATATCTATGGTGTAACTCATTGACTGGAATACGAAGAACGATATGCCGACGGGCAGGAAGATATTCTGAAAATCCAAGAATCCCGAGCCAAACAGGCCGTTGGCCATCTCAATGAAGAAGTTGGTGTACTTGATGTAACCCAACATTCCGAGGTTTATCACCACGCTCAGCGCCACCCAACGTTTTTTCACCTGCTTATCCTGCTCGCGCGCGATGGCGTTACCTATGAGGTAGTCGCTTATGGCGGCAAAGAGGAGCAGCAGGAAGTATATTCCGCTCGACTTGTAGTAGAAGTATATCGAGAAGGCTATAACGTAGAGTATGCGCAGCGTTGTGGCGCGGCGCAGGAGCAGGTATAAACCCGCAAAACCCACAAAGAGGAACAGGAACAGGCCGCTATTGAAAATAAGCGGCGCCGTGGCGTTGTAGCGTAACAGCTCGGCGGCACGGCTAATGAGTTCTTCTATGGGTAAAGCTATCATTATCTGTTAATTATAATTACTGAATCCTGCAATGTCACGGGCTCAAGCTCGGGCATAACCATCGGCATAGGCTCGCTTATGACGGGCGTTGAGTACTCTATGCGCTCAC
The DNA here is from genome assembly GCA_045646685.1 of Alistipes sp. Taxonomy (GTDB): domain Bacteria; phylum Bacteroidota; class Bacteroidia; order Bacteroidales; family Rikenellaceae; genus Alistipes. Next base: position 47,579 of record JAZRLD010000072.1, read on the forward strand.
GCAATATTTTGCTGTACGACTCGGCACCCTGCAACAATGCGTAATAGAGCTGGCGCGCGATCTCACGACCACCAGCATAGTTGATATGCGTGTAATCCTTTCCAGCCCAGCCATTCTCCACAAAGGCGGTCATTCCGCCCAGACGCTGCATCGCCTCGTAGGTGTTCCAGAAGGCCACGCCACACTTCTCCGCCGCCTCGCGCTGTGAGCGTGTGAGATCCACAGCCGCCGTCATCGGCACAATACCCTGCTCGTTGCGCTGTGAGCGGTCGCTGACACCCATAACCAGCACCGCCGCACCGGGGAAGCAACTCTCCACGTAGCGCACCATCTTCTCAACCTGCTCGCCGTAGAGCGAGTAGTTGTGGCGGTCGGCCTGCATAATATTTAGTCCATATTGAAGTATCACCAAGTCGTAGGGACGCATCGAGTGAATCTGCGCATTTACCGCCGCCGACGACCAGAACATAGCCTGTCCGTTGTTACTACGCACCGAGAAGTTATCAACGGCAAGGCCCGACGTAGAGTCGAAGTCGGCACCTATGCCCGTGAAGCCCTCGGCACCACTCTCCACGCGCATCTCCAGTGAGCGAATCTGCTCCTCCTCCACGACAATCTGACGTACCACATCGCTGCCGTCGAACTCAAATTCGCGCTCCTCGCCATCGTTCAGTTTAAGTATAATCTTCGATGGAGAGCGGCTGATAAAGAGCAGTCGTGCGCGGTTGCACTCCGTCAGGTGACGACGCTTATCAACCATATCCCAACGTGTTGATGCACCAGCAGTTGCGCGCGCCACCCAGCCCGACACGAAGTAGTCGTTCACGTATGGCTCGGGCGTAGATTTGCGCTGCATAATGTTGTATGGAGTCCACCCCTTTGCGGTGGTCTTGACAGTCTGACGGAAACCCGTAAAGGGCGATGCTACGGGGACATAACCCACACCGCCGCCGTGGAACGTATCCTGCAACAACTCTCTCAAGTCGGCCGTAAGAATATCTCCCTCAACGAACGAGTCGCCCATAAATGCCACACGCACAGGCTCGCTACCCGCCAGCAACTTCTCGTAGAGGCGATGCATCGGCGTGTCGAACTCGTCACCGCGAAACTCCTCGATGCTTGTGATTGTCGAGTCGTCGGGCAAAATATCCGAGTAGTCGGCCTTAAGCAGAACCTCCAGCGAAGGCAGAGGGTCGTTGTGCAGAGAATCAACCTCGCCACCCGTAGGCTGCTCGTCGAAGATACCCTCCCACGAAGCGGACGTACCCTCACCAAAGGGCGAAGCTGTGGCTGTGGTCTGCGCCACTTGCTTGGCCACCTGCGCCAAATCGACCTCAAACTCCTCGACATCTATCTCGGGCGCAGCCTCCATCTCCGCAGCCTCTGCGGCCTTGTCGCTCTCGAATGTTACGAGGTCGGAGATGATGCTTGCACGGCGCAACGACACCCCACCAGCCTCGATGGGCGGGATGAAACTCACAAGTATAAGCACTGCCAAGGCGGCCGTGGCTACAAGCCAGCCGCGCGAGGTGTAGTCGTCGTTAGGGTTAGTCATTTCTGCGTGATATGAGCGATACGTAGTAAAGTACGGTTGCGATGGCACTCAGTGCCGCCACAAGATATGTGCGTGCTGCCCAGCGAAGCGACTCGCGGGCGTAAGCCAACTGCTGGCCCTGCAACATACGGCTCGACTCCAGCCACTCCAGAGCGCGTGCCGAGGCGTTGTACTCAACGGGGAGCGTCACAATCGAGAAGAGAGCCGACATAGCAATCAGGCAGATACCTATCCAGCACACCGTCGTGCCGCTACCTGCCGCCATCAGCGCGATACCGCCGATGATAACCCACGTAGCAATCTTCGATGAGAAATTCACAATGGGTACCAGCGCCGAGCGCATCACCAGCGGAGCATATCCGCGTGCGTGCTGAATGGCGTGACCACACTCGTGACAAGCCACCGCAGCGGCCGCAATCGAGCGCGATGAATAGACGCTATCGCTCAGGTTTACAGTCATATTCGAGGGGTTGAAGTGGTCCGTTAGCTGACCACGCACGTGAGTAATCTTCACGTTATGTACGTTATTGTCGCGCAACATCTTCTCGGCTACCTCCGCGCCTGTCATTCCATTGGGGAAGGGCACCTGCGAATACTTCGCAAAGACTGACTGCAGGCGTGCCTGCACGATGTAACCTACCACACCAATGATACCCATCAAGATGATTGAGCCACCCGACGAGAAGCCCATCGTGGGGTCGGCGTATGAGTAAGAGTAATAATCCTGTGCTGCTTGCAATAATTCTAACATAGTCGTACGTTTTTAAGTCAAAATAAAAAATAATTCGGGCCTTCTGCGCCGGCATTTATGCTACAAGCATAGCCGATAAATAAACGTTTGTGGCCGTCTAATCGGTATATCGCCATAAAATATTTAAACTTTATGGCCAGAAAAGGCGTATAGCATACCATCAATAATGCAAAAGTAAGAATTTTTTACCTAACTTTGTACAGATTTTTGCGAAAATGAACAATCTCGAATACACACTTGCCAAACGTACGGCGCAACACGACGGCTCGTCGCGTGCGGCGGTGATGATGCGCATAGCCACCATATCGGTTGCGCTGGCTCTGGCGGTGATGATTATCACGCTGGCCGTCTTCAACGGCTTCCGCCACGAGATATATGCCGACCTGCGAGGTTTTGGTGCCGACATACAGCTTATGGAGGTGTCGGGACTCAGGCGCGATGCGCAGCCCTTCGAGCAGGAGCAACTGCTCGTCGAGCGTGTGGCCGAGATTGATGGTGTGCGTAGCATTGCGCCCTACCTCGTAATCGGAGGTATGGCCAAGTGTGGCGACGAAACCCTCGGCCTGCAACTCAAGGGCATCGACGGCTCGTACGACACGGCGTGGTGGCAGAGCCGCATCGTTGAGGGTGAACTGCCTGCCGTTAGTGGCGAGGAGCGCACCAAGCAACTCCTGCTCTCGCGCACTACGGCCGAGCGATTGGCCATCGGCGTGGGCGACAAGGTGGAGATTTTGTACGTGAGTGCCTATGCGGGTGCTCGCCGCGACAGCTACAAGGTGTCGGGCCTCTACCATACGGGCCTTGAGGAGATGGACCTTATGCTGGCCATTGCCGACCTGCGTGACGTAAGACGCACGGCGGCGCTGGAAGGCGAGATGATTTCGGGCTACGACATTATGCTCGAGAATGCAAAACGGAGCGACGAAGTGTCGGAGGCTATCGACGAGTTGCTCTTTACTGACGAGGATATACAGACCGAGTCGTGCCTGCCCGCAACGCTCGAACTGCGCCACCCGATTATTTTCGACTGGTTCAAGGCACATACGGTTATCGCCGAGGTGGTTATCATCATTATGATGGCGGTGTTGTTGTTCAATATGGCGGCCGCTATGCTCATTATGGTCTTCGACCGCATAGGTATGATTGGAGCATTGAAGGCGCAGGGTATGCGCTCATCGGCCATACGACGCATATTCCTCTACCGTGCGGCGATACTCTTCGCGAAGGGTGCTCTGTGGGGCAATGCAGTAGGTGGTGCGGCCGTTATGGTGCAGGCGCTGTGGCACC
>JAZRLD010000073.1:0-8828 GCA_045646685.1 Alistipes sp.
GGCGTTGCGGCCTTTATCACGCAAGAGTTATAGCCGATTACGGTGTATCTCTTCGCCTTGTGGACAAAGCGGTCGTGGCCATATCGCTCAACAAACGCAGCTACATTCTCGGCGGGGGCGTTATTCTCCACATCGTGATTGCCAGGAACAAAGTAGAGCGGAATATCTGCATCGAACGCCTTGCACATCTGCTGGAAGCCCTCCAAAGCGGTTTTGCTACTGCCGTAATGCACTAAATCGCCCGAGAAAACGACAAAGTCGGGACGGAGGCTGTTCACCTTATCTGTAATCTGTCGCATCAGCTCCTTCTCGGGTGAGAAATCCTCACTTTTAGATATAAAACCAAGCTGCGGATCGCTGATCTGCACAAAGAATGGTGTTCGCTTCTGTGCATAAGCAGTGAGCGATAGCATCGCCATAGCGAGCGAAAGGATAAGTTTCTGCATAGTCATTGGAGTTTTATTTGTGTAAATTTACACATTATCTGAGATAAAACCTCCATAAACAAAAAAAAATCTACCTCGAAAGGTAGATTCTATTAAATCTTTTGCTCGGGATATGTTACTCCTCGCTCTGCTCTTCCTCCTCGGGCAAAGTAAACTCTGTAATGCCTGCGCCAACCAAGATATTAAACCAAGCAAAAGCCTTCTTGATATCCGATACGTGTACACGCTCGCGGTCGTACTCGGGCAACACTGCTGCAAACTCTGCCTTGAGCTTGTCTGCAGACTCCTTGTGTGAGATTGCTGCTGCACCGTTTGTGTGAGCATACATACGAGTGAATACATCAGCCAAAGCGATATCCTCACCCTCGGTGAACATTGAAATCTCTGCCAATGCGCTTACGCGAGATGTAGCCGATGCGTTCATACGACGGCCATCCTCCAATGACTCAACGATAATTCCACGTGTTGACTGTGCAACATACTTGTAAAGGCCGGGCATACCCGAAATTGCCAAAATATCCTTAAATTCCATAATATAATGTATTGTTTAATAATTTTTTCTCTATGCTTTAATCTCTCCGTCGCGGCTGATATGTACATCCAACTGCGGGAAGGGGAAGTTAGCTCCGTGCTTGGGCAACTCCTTATAAAATGCCTCCGTAACGCTATCGTACAAACCCCAATAATTCTCGTTAAGCACCCACGCGCGCGCCTCGATAACTACGGCACTATCGGCCATAGCGTCAATGCGAATATATGGCTCGGGCGTCTGCAGGGCGCGGCCATCGCGATTGATTATGTTGAGCATAGCCTCGCGAATAGCATCGTAATCGTCACCATACGCAACCGAAACCTTCCAACTGCAACGACGCGTAGTAGAGGTCGAGAAGTTGTTTATGATGGAGGTCGATATAGCGTTGTTGGGGATGTAAATAGTCTTCTTATCGGCGGTGTGAATCACCGTGTTGAAAAGTGTAATGCTCGACACCGTGCCATTGACACCTTGCGCCTCGATAAAATCGCCTACGCGATAGGGGCGTAACACAAGAATCATAATACCACCTGCGAAGTTCTGCAATGTACCACTCAACGCCATACCAATAGCCAAACCCATTGAAGCCAGCACGGCAAGGAATGACGAGGAGTTGAAGCCGAGGATTGATACAATAATCAGCACTATAAGCACGTAGCCAAGCACCTTCACGGCAGTCAAGATGAACGAGTGAAGCGAAATTTCCACTCCGCGACGTGTCATAATAGTATCTACCAACGCAAGCACCTTTCGCAACACAAAACGGCAAGCGTAATATATTGCAAGCGAAATAAGGAACTTTATGCCTGTCCAAACAAGCCAATCAGCCATTTGTCTCCATATATTATTGAGGAACTCACCATCGGCAAGATACCTGACCGTCTCGGCAAAACGTGCCTTCTGCACGCTGTCGGGAACAATCAGATTCTCGATTTTCTCTGCTTCGCTCTGTAAAAATATATTCAACATAATGACTAACTTCTTATTTCGGCCATAGGCCGTCATCTTTTAACGCGCAAAAATAATTATTTTTTACGAAATACACTATCTTTGCACAAATAACTATGCTCTCTTGGCGCTACTATGGCGCGAGGATGGTGCGTTTGGAGATTTAATTCTTGCCCAGCAAGATGTTTTTCTGCGGGTAAGTCTGCTCTCCAAGTGTCGGTTTTGCAGAAGAAAAAAGTACGATATGAAGATAGGGAATATAGATTTAGGCGATAAGCCGTTGTTTTTGGCGCCGATGGAGGATGTTACCGACCCGTCGTTCCGTTATATGTGCAAGCGTTTCGGGGTGGATGTGGTTACTACGGAGTTTATCTCGTCAGATGGCCTGATTCGTGATGCGTGGAAATCGCGCGCGAAGCTTAATATCGACGAGGCTGAGCGCCCCGTGGGAATCCAGATTTATGGCCACCTTATTGAGCCTATGGTTGAGGCGGCTCGTATAGCAGAAACTGCACATCCCGATTTTATTGATATAAACTTTGGCTGTCCTGTAAAGAAAATTGCGGGCCGAGGTGCTGGTTCGGGTATGATGCGCGATGTGCCGCTGATGGTTGAGATGACGCGACAGATTGTTGAGGCTGTCAATACGCCAGTTACGGTTAAAACGCGCCTTGGCTGGGACGAGGAGTCTAAGAATATTATGGAGATTGCCCTGCGTTTGCAAGATACGGGTATAAAGGCTCTTACGATTCACGGCCGTACTCGCTCGCAGATGTATCGTGGCGAGGCCGATTGGACATTGATTGGTGAGGTGAAAAATCACCCTTCGATAGAGATTCCCATCATCGGTAATGGTGATGTGGATTCGGGTCCGAAGGCAAAGGAGATGTTCGATACGTACGGCGTTGATGGCGTGATGATTGGTCGCGCGACATATGGTCGCCCGTGGATTTTCAAGGAGGTTAAGCACTTTATGGCTACGGGCGAAGTTATGCCACAACCATCTGTTGTTGAGCGTGTTGCTATTGCAAAAGAGCATCTTGCCAAGTCGCTGGAGATTAAGGGCGAGAAGGTTGGTATTCTGGAGATGCGTCGCCACCTGTCTAACTATTTTAAGGGGTTGCCCGACTTTAAGCAGACGCGCCTAAAGCTGGTTACGTTGTACGATGTAGATGAGATAAACGCTACGCTCGATTATGTTGCTGAGCGCTGGGGTGATTACGATATGAGTGGGGCGGTACCGCCATCATTGTCGCACGAAATATAAAAAAATAGGGTGTTCAAAACACCCTATTTTTTTATTACCACGCCGGTCGAACCTTATATACGTTCATACTATCAATGGTTATTGTCTTGTCGGGATTCTTTTGGTAGATGTTGTGCGTCCACCAGCTAACCTCTCCCTTTGTGTAAATCAGTCTATCGAGTTTGTGGTTATAATTGACCGATTTAACATTGTGAGTATCTTTCAGCGGCTCGAACGGCGAAAACTCCTTGCTCTCTACGTCAAACCACATAACGCCCTCGTGTCCAGATATAAGCATACGCTGCTTGTCAACCTTTACAAGGTCGTGGCCCGATTTTACGGGTATCGGCGTTGAGGCCACTAACTCCAGTGCGGGAGCGTCGGTGTTCCAGTCCTTGAGCTTGTACTCACGCAATACGTCATACCCTAAAGCATAAAGGCTCTCTCGCTCGGCGTGCCATACGGCGCCGTGTCCCGAGTATAATGAATCTCGCCACAAAACCTTCTCGGGTTGCGAAATGTCGTATATCTCTAATGAGTTGCCAGCCTTATTCGTAGAGAGGGCTACTGCAATACGGTTATTGGGCAAAAGATCGGCCGAATGAGCCATCGGCACGCGTGCGTAGAAATCACACTTCTTGCTCTTTATGTCGAGCAAAACGACAGCACTATGCGATGATGTGAGAAGTAATTTTTTGTTGTTATCTACAAATTTACACTCATCCAAAGGCATAAGATATTTGGAGTATTCAGCTGGCAGACCTTCGATGCCATCTTCAATATTCCAGCTCCATACTTCGTTTATTTCACGACCGTTGGATTTGCTTAAATCTATAATTTTCACCTCTTTACCTCCGCATATGGCAAGGTGATTCTCGTTATATGTAGAACACCCCGTGGCAATCATAGCCACGAGGAGTCCTAAAAATATTCTTGAAAGTCTTTTCATAACAATTTATCGTTGCGGTATATCGACCTGCTTTGTGCGACCGTCAATCAAGTAGTCGGTAAAGTGGTCAACCAAACGCCAGTAGAAATACTCGTTCATATCGCCAAAGCCGTGGCGCTGCGTGGGCAGGTAGAGCATATCGAAACGCTTGTTGGCACGAATCAATGCGTTTACTACACGCGATGTATTTCCGGGGTGAACGTTGTTGTCAATCTCGCCGTGAACGAGCAACAAATGCCCCTTCAACTGCTTGGCAATCTCGGGGTTGCTGCTGATTTTGTAAATGAATGTGGTGTCGCCCTTGTCATTAACCTGCTCCTTTACGCCGTGGTGAGTCTCGCTCCACCAGCGGTTGTAAATCTTGTTGTCGTGGTTACCCGCACACGATACCGCCGCCTTGAAGAAGTCGGGGTATTGCAGGATTGCCGCCGTTGACATAAATCCACCGCCCGAGTGACCGTGAATACCTACACGGTTGATATCGATGAAGTCGTGGCGTGCAGCCAACTGCTCTATGGCTGCCTTCTGGTCAGCCAAACCGTAGTCACGCAAGTTGCCATATCCGTAGTTGTGATACCACTTCGAGCGGTCGGGGTGACCTCCGCGGTTACCTACGGTGATTACGATGAAGCCAGCCTGCGCCAAGCGGTCGGTACGCACACTCATACGAGTGTAAAGGTACTCTGTTGCCTCGGTCTGCGGACCGGGATATACGTAGTCAACGATGGGGTACATCTTCGTTGAATCGAAGTCAAATGGCTTATACATAACACCATATAGGTCTGTTACGCCATCCGCTGCCTTAACCTTGAATGTCTCGGGGAACTTATATCCGTTAGCCAACAACTGCGAGAAATCGCTTGTCTCGAGTGTCATAATCTTATTGCCCAAGCAGTCGTAGAGAGCCGTCTCGGGGATAGCGTCCACGCGAGAGAAGTTATCTACAAAGTACTTGCACGCATCGTCTATTTTAGGCTCGTGGAAGAAGTTACCCTTGTCGAGCTGCTTCACCTCGCCACCATCAAGGCTTACAGAGTAGAAGTGCTGGTAGTAGGGATTCTCATCCTTCTCGCGGCCCATACCTGTGAAATATACCTTACGGCCCTTCTCGTCAACCTTCAAAATCTGGTGTACGTGCCACGGGCCCTCGGTAAGGCGACGCTTGAGATTACCCTTGTCGTCGTATAAGTATAGGTGTGCCCAGCCGTCACGCTCACTCCACTGTACAAGTTCCTTACCTCCATTTACAGCCGAGAGGGGACGTACCTCGATATATGTATTCATACGCTCCTCGATGATGGGGCATAGAGTATCCTGACCAATGGTGTATGAGCAGATGTCGATGCGGTGCAGGTCGCGGCTTGAGCGAGTCACAAACAGACGGTTTGCATCGCCCAACCATACGCTCGGCTGGTCGTACATATGACGCTGCTTCTGCTCGCGAGGTTTACGCGCAATAGAGAGTGTCTGGTCCTTGAAACGGCCTGTTGATACCTCCTTGCGTGAGTTGTCGCTCATATCGAAGATGTAGAGGTGCTCAATGGGATTCTCCTTCTCGCCCGGCATCTGGTACTTGTATGTCTCCAGTGTGGGACGTGGCTCGGCGATGGGGTTGATAACCCACAAATCCTTCAGATGGCGCTCGTCAGAAACGATAGTCGCAAAGTAGCGTGAGTCGGGTGACCATACGCCATACGCGCCACGACGCTTGCCGTTAAGCAGAGTGTCGGTGTTGAGCAAGTAGTGGGGCTGGCCATAACCGAAGTCCTTCACGCCGTCGGTTGTAATCTGAATCTCGGTGATGGTTGTATCCTTCTCATCCTTCTTGAGCTTCTCGTAATCCTCGCGAGACATACGGTAGAGGTTCAAATCCTTGGCGTAAATCACAGTCTTGCCATCGGGTGAAACAGAGGCCCAAGGCAACTGCTTTGTCTCCTTCTCCTTGTCCTTGAGGTGAGTAAGCTTCTGTGTCTTTGTGTCGTAAGAGAAGTAGAAAATCTCCTTACCTCTTACCTTCTTTGGCTTCTTGCCGGCGAGTGAATCCTCCTTTGAGAGTTTCTTGGGCTTGGCGTCTTGTGATGAGCGCACCTCAAAGGTAAAGGTATATCCATCCTCATCAACCTCAAGGTTGGTGATAGGGAGTTGTGCTGCAATGAAGGGGTCCTTCATAATCTCTGTCAGCTCGGCTGCCAACTTGTCGTGGTTGAAAAGCTCAGAACGCTTGCGAGCCGCGGGATCTACGATATACCAACGTGTGCCCTCGCTTGTCTTGTAGCTATACCAGAACTTCTCTCCCGATTTGAACCAATGGGGGTCAACGGTGGTTGAGAAGAGCATATTCTCAAGTTTGCCGGCGGTGAATCGCTCGGCCAAAGCGAGGCGATTGCGCTCGCGTGCCTCCTCACGATTATCGGCCTTAACAGCCACGTTGCCAGCCGTCAGGGCGAGCAACATCAATAATAAAATCTTTCTCATATAAATTCTTATTTAGCCTTCTCTGTGTTTGCTGATTTGAAATAGTTGCTGAAGAAAAGCATCTGATACTGAATAGAGTTGCGCCAGTAGTCCCAGTTGTGAACGCCCGGACGAACGTAGAACTCGTGGGGAATCTTCGCCTCCATCAACTTGTCGTGGAACTCGCAGTTCACCTTGAAAAAGAAATCCTCCGAGCCGCAGTCGATAATTAACTTCAGGGCGTTGGGCTTGAGCATATGAACCATATTTGTTACGGTGTAGTTCTCCCAGTTCTCGGGTTTCTCCTCGATTGTGCCGATGCGCAACGACATACCCCAATTCTTTGGGAAGGGGCGAATATCTACACCGCCCGAAGTTGAGCCTGCTGCGCCAAACAACTCCTGATGACGAATGGCGAGGTACATAGCACCGTGGCCACCCATCGAAAGACCTGTAATGGCGCGAGCCGTGCGGTCGGCCTTGGTTTTGTAGTGTGAGTCGATGTATGAGATAAGCTCAATCGAAACAAATGTTTCGTAGTTATAGGTAGGATCTACGGGGCTATCCCAATACCAACTGTTCTTGCCGCCGTCGGGCATAACAAGGATTACGTTGTACTGGTCGGCCAACGCGCAAGCGTTACCCTTTACGTCCCACGCAGTGTTGTTGTCGCCGTGGCCGTGCAAAAGATATACAACGGGCATATTCTCCATCGAGTGGTAAGCATTAGGCAGAATAACAGTCACCGGAACATCCTTATTCATCGACTGACTCTTGACTGCAATAGTCTCGCGGATATATGCCCACGAGGTATTGCATATTGCCAAAGCAAGCAAAAGTGTAAAAATCTTTTTCATAATATTATAGTTTAGGTCAAATTAAAATTAGTACAAATATACGTAAAAAGAACTAAAAGCTATTGTTGTTTGCGAAATAATGGCTATTTTTGTTAAAAGTATTATTTAACGAAAAAAGAGATTATAGACTATGAAAGCTAAATTTTTATTCGCTGCCTTGTGCTTTGCGGCACTCTTCTCATCTTGTGGTACAACATCTAAGACAGAGTTGTTCAACGGTAAGGACCTTACAGGTTGGGTATGTGTCGTAGATGAGAATAGCGCAGTACCCGCATCGGAGGTATATGGCGTTAAGGAGGGTAATATCCACGTTGTAGGTCAGCCTTTTGGTTATATGCGTACAGCCGAGAAGTATGGCGATTATAAGTTCCACGCCGAGTGGCGTTGGGTAGGTGAGGGTACTAATAGTGGTATCTTCCACCGCGTGCAGGATGGCGATAAGATTTGGCCTAATGCTATCGAGTGCCAGTTGTGCAGCGGTAAGGCTGGTGATTATGTGATGCTCGGCGGCTCGAAGATTTCAGATATCGAGTGCGTGGGCGAGTTCCCCGTAAAGGACCGCGTGGGCAACTTTGAGAAGCCTATCGGCGAGTGGAACGAGGCCGACATCGTTTGTCAGGGCGGCAAGATTACCGTTTATATCAATGGCAAGTTGCAGAACGAGTGTACAACCAACACTACCGAGGGTTATATCGCACTCCAGAGCGAGGGCGGTCCCATCGAGTTCCGTAATTTGTACCTTACTTCGATTGAGTAGAATCGCTGATAGGTAAATTATGAAAAAACTGACCGAAGAAGTCTTTGGTCAGTTTTTAGCGTTTTCTTAAATGTTTGTAGGGTAATTTTTTTTCGTCAATATTTTGTTATATATTTGATTTTCAGTAAAATAGCGACAGTGTTTTATGGTAGAGTGTGGAATAATTAACTTATATAACGAATATATTTAATGTTTTTTTACAAAAAGTGTGCAAAAATATTTGCACAGAATAAAAAAGTGCCTTATCTTTGCACTCGCCATCAGTAAATGATTGGTACGCCTCTTTAGCTCAGTTGGTAGAGCAGAGCACTCTTAATGCTAAGGTCCAGGGTTCGAGTCCCTGAGGGGGTACAAAGAATTGAGATAGTGGCCATCTCAGTTCCGAAATATAAAAGGTCACGTGATGCCTCTTTAGCTCAGTTGGTAGAGCAGAGCACTCTTAATGCTAAGGTCCAGGGTTCGAGTCCCTGAGGGGGTACTTGAAGAGACTTTTCAGAAAAATCTGGTGAGTCCCTTTTCTCTTGTCTTCGTATCTCTCTTGTTTGCTGATATATTATGTCAAGCACCTTGTTGTAATTATAGCCCCTGCAGTTATGCGAGATCTTTCTGTTTAAGATTGGGTCAATATAGTTTAATCAT
>JAZRLD010000074.1:0-18302 GCA_045646685.1 Alistipes sp.
CAGTTTTTCGTTACTACAAATGTAATAAAAATATCCTTATGTTGACGTATTAATCCAGTACAAGTGTAAATGCTATTTTGTTGTGGCGGTTGCTGGTGAGGCGTAGAGTGCCGCCGTGCAGACGTACGATTTGGCGCGATACAGCGAGGCCAATGCCTGAGCCATCTTGCTTGGTGGTGAAGAATGGGGTGAAGATATTTTCGGCAATTTCGTTGGGGATTGGTCCACAGTCGTTGCATACGTCGATTATGATACGCTCGGCAGAGTCTATGCGTGCCGTAATCCATATATGCCCCTCCTGTTCGCTAATAGCCTCACGGGCGTTTTTCAGAAGATTGACAAGCACCTGCGTCATCAACTCTCTATCTACATAAACCATTGTGTCGGCAGGCTGAATATCTACATCAAAGGATACATTATCAATCTCAATCAATCTCTTGGTATTCTCAATCAACTCGTGCAGATAGATTGGGCTGCGTTGCGGTTGTGGTATGCGTGTAACCTGACGGAATGAGTCCACAAACGACATAAGGCGTTCGCTGGTGAGGTGAATAGTCTGCAAACCGCTTTGTATTGATTCTGTGTCGGTGGGTGAGGCGAGCAGGGTGTTGCTGATGGATGTTACGGGCGCTAACGAGTTCATTATCTCGTGTGTAAGTATGCGTGTGAGTTTTGTCCACGACTCAATCTCCTTGTCGCTAAGCTCACTGTTGATATCGCCGAGCGTCACAACTCTCAACTGCTTGCCATCTTGTAGCATATCGGCACAACTGAGCGAGAGGCTCACCTCGCCCGTCTCGTTCACATAGTGTACATAGCTATGTTCGCCACCACGAATATTGAGAATCGTATCAGCCAAAACCGAGGATAAGGGTCGCAGTTGATTTATATGCGACAGACGTGTCATTCCAAATAGGTTTGTAGCCTTGCTGTTGGCTCGCAAAACCGAACCATTTGGTAACAGGGTGATGATTCCTATGTTGGCACACTCCATTATCAGCTCCACAAATCGCTCTTTCTCTTGGATTTGCAATTTGGTGGTGTCCAATACATCTTTGATTTTGTTGAGCGAGTAGTTTACCAGAGCATAATCCGACTGCTGCGGGTTGTCAACGAAGCGAAATGAAAAATCATTATTATTCAATACATTAAAGACAAGGTCTATGCGCTGAATAATATCACGGTATATATCAAAAAGTGATTTTACCGCCAGCACAAGCGTTGGCACGGCGGCAATAAGTAGATAGTAGGCCTTGAAGAAGATTGTCGCGACGGTAATCGTTGCCGTGATAAATATCATCATCACGCACTTCGCTATCTTGTGATATGGAATGGTGCGCTGCTTCATAGGCCGTAGCGTTTAATCTTGTTGTATAGCGTCTGACGCGTGATGCCAAGGCGGCGTGCAACAACCGTCAGATTTCCGTCGTTTTGCTCCATCGCCTCGCGAATCATATGGCGCTCCATATCCTCCAAAGTGGAGTTGTCACTCGCTGGCTTTGCGCTGGGTTGCAAGTTGAGTTGCTCGGCATCTATGTCGCGGTTGTCGGCCATAATAACGGCCTTCTCGATGGTGTGTTGCAACTCGCGGATATTTCCTTGCCAAGAGTGTTTGTAGAGTAGCTCGGTCGCCTTTTCTGTAAATCGAAGCTCGCCACGACCATATTTATCGGCATACTTCGAGAGGAATATCTCGGCCATCGGTATAATATCCTCGCGGCGATTGCGCAGGGCGGGGAGATCAATGTGTATCGTGTTTATACGATATAATAGGTCCTGACGGAACTCGCCATCATTTACCATCGAAAATAGGTCACGATTCGTGGCCGATATAAGGCGTATATCAACAGGAATAGGCGTATTTGTTCCCAATCTAATTATCGAACGACTCTGCAAAGCGGTCAGCAGTTTTGCCTGCATTGCTGGCGAGAGGTTACCTATCTCGTCCAAAAAGAGAGTGCCCGAGTTTGCCGCCTCGAATTTTCCTACTCGCTCGGTATGAGCATCGGTAAAGGCCCCCTTTGCGTGTCCAAATAACTCGCTCTCGAAGAGTGATTCGGGAATGGCTCCCATATCAAGACTCACCATCGGGTGGTTGCGACGCATCGACATACGGTGTATTTCGCGAGCCAGCACCTCCTTACCCGTGCCGTTTTCTCCCGTGATAAGTATATTTGCATCAGTAGCTGCTACCTTATCGACCATATCGCGTATGCGCTGCATAGCGGGACTGTATCCCCAAAACATCGAAGTGTGGGGCATATTATCCCCTCCGCGCTCCGCTTTTCTTTGGCCTCGACGCAGTCGATAGGCGCTCTGCAACGACTCCGTAAGTCGCTGGTTATCCCACGGCTTTACAACAAAATCTACCGCGCCGTGTTGCATAGCCTTAACGGCCAAATCTATATCGGCATAGGCTGTGAAAAGAACAACCTTAACATCGGGGAATTTCTCATTTATCTGATTTAGCCAATATATGCCCTCGTTGCCTGTGTTTATGCCTGCGCTGAAATTCATATCAAGCAATACCACATCGGGCTCAATTGTGCGCATAGTCGAGATTAGCTGATTGGGCGAAGAAAGTATCACTACCTGCGCGAAGTATTTGTCCATCAGTAGTTTGACTGCAGACAGAATGCTTCGATTATCATCAACTATGAGTAATTTTCCTTGCTTGGACATAATGCTACTTTTTACAAATGTAGATGTAAAAATGCACATTGTCAAAAATAATTACGCGAGTGTCAAATTTTTAGACACTCTTCGGTGAGTAGGTCGCGGTATAAATACCTGATTAGTAATAATATAAATTTTTTGGCATAGTTTAGGTATAGTTTGGCATAGACTAAAAAACAGACTCAAATAACTATGAAAAAACTTATTTCTACGCTTGTGGTGTCAATTTTATTGACACCAGCCTTCGCCCAAAAACTATCGCTCGAGGAGTGTATGGCCTTTGCCGTGAATCACTCTATCGAGGTGGAACGCCAAGAGATATCGCTCAATGATAGCCAGACGGACATCAGCGAGAGCATAATAAATCTGCTACCCTCGGTTAATGGCTCAACGAGTGGCTCATTTAGCTTCGGCCGTTCGATTGACCCCGAGACGAATAGCTACCAGAGCCGTACCACATTCAGCAATTCGTATTCGCTATCTGCCTCGATGACTCTCTTTTCGGGATTCTCGGCCGTATACTCCATTCGTGCAGCTAAACTTGCGCATCAGGTGGGCATCAAGGAGTTGCAAATTGCCAAGGATAATGCTGCGTTGAATACAATGGCGGCATATTTCGATGTGGTCTATTATGCAGGCGCGGTGGAGATTGCTCGGGAGCAATTGGAGAATAGTCGTGCGGACTTACTCAATATCCAAAAGTTATTCGAGTTGGGACTTAGGAGTCGCGCCGAGGTTGCCGAGGTTGAGGCGCAGGTGGCCTCATACGACTATACGCTTATAACCCAACAGAACAATTACCAAATGGCGCTGATTAAGTTGCGTGACGAGATGAACTATCCCGCCGCCGAGCCATTGGAGATTGATATGAATATTCCTATTGAGCTGATTGCGCCAAGCTGCACTTTTGACGAGGTTTTATCCTATGCTATGAAGTACAACCCCGAGGTTCGCAATGCCGAGTTATCGGTAAGTAGGTCCAAACTGAATCTTTCGAAAGTAAAGGCGTCGTTCTATCCTCACATATCGGCAAGTGGTGGTTACAACACAAGTTTCTACACCGATATGAACAATAGCGTAGCCTATGCCGCGTGGTGGAATCAGTTCCGCGATAACCGAGGCTCGTATGTAGGCGTGTCGATGTCTATCCCCATCTTCTCGCGTCTATCGCACCGTTTTGATAAGCGCCGTGCCAAGAACTCACTGCGTACAGCTATGCTTAATGAGGAGTCAACACGTCGCGCCGTGCAGAGCGAAATAGCTCAGACCTTCCAGCGTATGCAAGGCGCAGGAAAGCAGTACATACAGAGCTGCAAGCGTGTCGAGGCGGCGCAGTTGGCCTACGATGGTGTGTCGAAGCGATTTGCCAAGGGATTGGTGTCACCCTTGGAGTTGCACACCTCGGCAAATGAGGTAATGCAGGCGCGCGCCGAGCAGTTGCGTTCACGATTGGATTACATTATTCAGTGCCGTATGGTCGATTACTACAACGGCGAGCCTTTAATCAAATAAATAGAAATTTAAAAACAGAGAAACTATGGATATCAAACTTGAAAAGAAAACAGGTTGGCGTGCAATCGTGCAGAAGAAAAACATCCCCTACGCCGTGGCAGTACTATTTGTTGTATTTATCATCGTTACGATGCTACACCCCAAGCACTCTACACTCCGCGTGGATGCGCAGATGCTCTCTATCTCGGAGGTGAAACGTGGTGAGTTTAACGACTATGTCCGCCTGACGGGTAGTGTGCAGCCCATCACCACCGTGCAACTATCGCCCCTCGAAACGGGTATCGTCGAGCGTATCGTAGCCGAGGAGGGTACTATGGTCAAGCGTGGCGATGTGATTATTGAGCTGTCGAACAACAACCTTTCGATGCAGATTCTGCAGTCGGAGGCCGACCTTGCTGAGAAGCAGAATATCCTGCGCAACACCCTTATCTCTATGGAGCAGCAGCGCCTCACGCTGCGTCAGGAGCAGTTGCAGTTGGAGCTGGATGTGCAGCGTAAGCGCCGTACCTTCGAGCAGAACGATGAACTCTACCGTAGCGACCTGCTTGCCCGCGAGACGTGGCTTCAATCAAAGGAGGATTACGAACTCTCGCTGCGTCGTCGTGAGCTTGTTTTGGAGCGTCAGCGTCAGGACTCGCTCTACCGTACAAATCAGGTGGTGCAGATGGAGGAGGACCTTAACTCTATGGCTCGCAATATGCAGCTCATTCGCCAGCGTGTGGATAATCTAAATGTCAAGGCCCCCATCGACGGCGAGGTGGGTATGCTGGATGTTGTATTGGGACAATCCATCGGCTCAGGCTCCTCTATCGGTCAGGTGAACGACCTCTCGGCCTTCAAGGTTACGGCGCAGATTGACGAGCACTACATCGACCGTATCGTGCGTGGCCTTACGGCTACCTTCGAGCGTCAGGACCACAGCTACCAGATGATGCTGAGCAAGGTCTATCCTGAGGTGCGTGATGGGCAATTCCGCGCTGACTTTATCTTCACGGGCGATACCCCCGACAATATCCGCAGTGGCCAGACATACTATATGAATTTGCAACTCGGCCAGTCGTCCAACGTATTAGTTATTCCGCGCGCTACGTTCTATCAATCGACGGGTGGTGAGTGGGTGTATGTTCTCGATGAGTCGGGCGAGCGTGCCACCATCCGCAAAATACGCATCGGTCGCCAGAATCCGCAGTATTATGAGGTGGTTGAAGGCCTGGAAGAGGGTGAACGTATTATCACTTCGGACTACAAGAACTTCGGCTCAAACGAGGTGTTAATACTAAAAAAATAAATATTAAATTTGTATAACTATAAACCAAAATTGTATGAAGATTGCTTTTCGAAATTTTCTCACTACGCTAAAGCGTTATAAGACCGCTTCGATGTTAAACATCGTCGGTCTTACTTTGGCATTTATGGCGCTCTACATCCTCATCTCGCAGGTGATATATGATGTGCGCTACAACCGCTCTATTGATGAATATGAGCGCATTTACCTCTCCACAGAACACTATCGCGCAGAGCGAAATACGGGCTTTACCCGTTTGGTGATGGAGTATCTTATCGACCACTGCCCCGATATTGAGGTAGGAGGATGCGTTATGCCCAATTTCAATTCCGATAAAGACGAACAATATGTTTGGATACAGCGCGAAGGTTATCAGATGGAGCGTTGTACGGGTAAGGTCTATTCGGTTTCGATGTCGCTGCTCGACGTCTTTTCGTATAAGGCTGTTGAGGGAGATTTGAAACAGATGGAGCGTCCC
This sequence comes from Alistipes sp., assembly GCA_045646685.1. Taxonomy (GTDB): domain Bacteria; phylum Bacteroidota; class Bacteroidia; order Bacteroidales; family Rikenellaceae; genus Alistipes. The sequence continues at coordinate 5,952 of JAZRLD010000074.1, forward strand.
AATACCGTCATTATTTCGCGCTCGGAAGCTAAGCGCTTGGGTGTTGGCGTGGGTGATTTGATATTTGTTCCCCATATAGGCGATAATTTCTTGGATTATTATAGAAGTCGTGGCAGAAAGGACGATGCTCCCGAGAAACAGTTGGAGGTTGTGGCTATATTCGAGGATTTTGCCCCTAACTGCGAGGTGGCCAAATACAAAATGCTGAGAAATATAGGCACATTTGCACACTCGGGCAATGAAGATGATTATGGACTAAATATGTTCATCTACTACTTGAAGTTGCACGACGGAGCTTCAATAGAGAATATCAAGAGCATATATCATCAGGCTCTCGTGGAGCGAAATAAATATTCGGAATGGCCTGCCGAGGATGAAATATTGGCAAAAGAGGCTGAGATACTCGATTTGTTGCCTATTGCAGATATCTATTATACCGAAGATATAACGCAAGGAGATTGGTTCGGGCACGGCTCACGTACCACGATGAAGATTCTGCTGGTAGTGGTAGCGATGGTGGTGATTATGGCCTTTATCAACTTCATTAACTTCTTCTTCGCGCTGATTCCCGTGCGTATGCGTGTTGTAAATGTCAGCAAGGTTTTCGGCGCATCTGTCGGGGAGTTGCGTTGGAGTTTCTTGTTTGAGGCTATCGGATTGGTACTGTGTGCTATATTCCTTACGCTCTATTTGGCTATCGCTTTTATCGATTTCCCGCTGAAGGGATATGTGACCTGCTCGCTTAACCCTGTGCATAATCTTCCCGCCATTGGTATAATCCTCGTCATAGGCGTAGCGATGGCCGTTGCCGTAGCACTTTACCCTGCGTGGTATATCACCTCGTTTAGCCCCTCGCTCGCGGCCAAAGGTCGCTTTGCAGGCTCGGTTAAGGGACGCAAAATACGTTTGGGGCTAATATGCGTGCAGTTTGTTATCTCTATGGCGTTGATAATCGTTACGATGTTTGTCGGCCTGCAATATCGCTATATGGTGAACTACGATTTGGGCTTCGACAAAGAAAATATCCTCACGTTCAAAATCTCGAATAATCTCCGCAAGCATAAGGATGTATTCATTCAGCGCCTCGAGCAGAATAGCGATATTACCGCTGTGGGCTCGACGGATATGTCATTCTTTAAGGGCATTACATATTGGTTGCCTGCTGAGTTGCGTAGTACGGGAGATGTTCGCAAAGATGGTGAGATAAATAGTAGATATTTTTCGCGCGGTATGTTCGACCTCTTGGGAATGAAACTCATAGAGGGCGAGTGGCTGGATCAGCCCAACTCGTACAATAATGTGATTATCGACAAACGTATGGTCGAGAAGTTTAATTTGAAGTTGGGCGACCAATGTGTGATGGGAACGGTTAAGGGTATCATCGAAAATGTAAGCCTTAATAATGTCGGTGGGGAGCAGTTGGCCTCTGTTATCTATTACCGAGATGAGGATAGCCGTTATTATTACGTTCGCGTGCAGCCTACGGCCGATGTTGGCGAGGTGGCGAAGTATATCAACGCTGTGGCGCACGAACTGGACCCCAATACAGAGTTTGTGCAAGTGGATGATTTCAGCAGTGTCGTTGCGCACGAGTACGAAAAAACCAAGCGCACGATGGTAATAGTGGGAGCCTTTGCGCTGGTTGCCATTGTGATTTCGTTGATGGGTGTGTTTGGAATCGTGTTGTTTGAAACGCAGCATCGCCGCCGTGAGATTGCAATTAGAAAGGTGTTTGGCTCTACGACCAGCGAGTTGTTGTGGTTTTTGAATAGCCGCTATGCGAAGATTGTCTGCGGATGTTTTATGGTGGCTGTGCCCGTAGCGTGGTGGGTTGTGAATAGATGGTTACAGCAGTTTGCTAACCGAATTCCGATTTATTGGTGGGTGTTTGTGGTGGCCTTTGTGATTGTGATGGGCATTACCATTGGCCTTGTTACGCTTCGTAGCTGGCGTGCCGCAAACGAGAATCCTGCCGATGTAGTAAAGAGTGAATAACATATAAATCAAATATTAACCAATTAAAAATTTACAATTATGACAATGTTAAAAGTATCTAACCTTAAGAAAAGTTTTTTTACAGAGGAGATTGAGACCGTAGCACTTAACGGTGTCTCATTTGATGTGAAGGAGGGCGAATTTGTAGCTGTTATGGGCCCCTCGGGATGTGGAAAATCTACGCTGTTGAATATACTTGGCCTGTTGGATAATCCTACAAGTGGCGAGTATCATCTCATCGACCGCGAGGTGGGTAGCTTGCAGGAGAGGGATCGCACCTATTTCCGTCGAGGAAATATCGGTTTTGTATTCCAGTCGTTCAACCTTATCGACGAGATGGATGTGTCGGAGAATGTGGAGTTGCCACTCGTGTATATGGGCGTGAAGCCTGCTGAGCGTAAGGAGCGCGTGAAGAAGATGTTGGAGCGTATGAATATGTCACACCGCGCCAAGCACTTCCCGCAGCAGCTCTCGGGAGGTCAGCAGCAGCGTGTGGCCATTGCGCGTGCGCTTATCTCTAATCCCAAGTTGATTTTGGCCGATGAGCCTACGGGTAACCTCGACTCGCGCAACGGTCAGGAGGTGATGAACCTGTTGAAGGAACTCAACGCCGAGGGTACAACCGTGATTATGGTAACCCACTCGCAGCACGACGCGTCGTATGCCGACCGCACGTTGTGCCTCTTCGATGGTCAGCTTGTAACCGACCTCAAAAACCGTATGTAAACACTGTGGCCGCGAGCCACGCCCTTGGCAGTGGAGGTTTGACCGCCTCCATTGCCCCGAATAAGAATAATAAAAAAACAAGAAACCTATGAAAATCGCATTTAGAAACTTCCTGACTACGCTCAAGCGTTACAAGACTGCATCTGTTCTTAACATCGCAGGTCTTACTTTGGCCTTTATGGCGCTTTATATCCTCATCTCGCAGGTAATGTACGACGTGCGCTACAACCGTTCAATCGACGACTACGCGAGAGTCTATATGGCCTGCACATATAATAGCGAGGATGCCTATTCCTACAATCAAGTGCCGCGCCTGCCTCTCGAGCAGAGCATTGAGGCGTGCCCCGAGGTCGAGGCTGGAGGTGTCATCGACGAGTTCTCTGTATCGTATGGTAAGATATGGGTACGACGTCACGATAATAGTTTAGATTCCTTCTCGGAGGATGTCTTCAGAATGTCACTCCCCGTGTTGGACGTATTCTCGTTTAAGAGTGTTGAAGGCGATTTGCGCGCGCTCGAGCGCCCCTATACGTTGATTGTTTCCGAGTCTATGGCCGAGAAATTGGGTGTCGCGGTGGGTGATTTTATTCTATTGGGCGAGGGGCAGACCTCGATTGACTTACGCCCCGAGCGCGAGTATCAGATTGTAGGTATCTTCGAGGATTTTGCCCCGAATACGCTGATGAATGACAAGCATCTGCTCTGCAATATCGGCGAAGATGGTATCAGTTTAAAACAATGTGTGGATTTCTCCTATATGTACTTTATAAAGCTGCGCGAAGGTGCATCGGTCGATAACTTCGAGCAAATCTCAACTCGCTTTGTCTCTGAACGCTTTAAAGAGGCCACCAAGACGGCGTATAAAAGAGAGATGGAGTTTAACCAAACCATTAAATTGATGCCTATAGACGAAATCTATTACAACGATAACACCTTCGAGAATCAGGAGCAGGGTGACAAAAAACGACTTATGATAATGCTCAGCATTGCGGTTGTTATCCTGATTATGGCTTTTATCAACTTCGTAAACTTCTTCTTTGCGCTTATCCCCATTCGTCTGCGCACGGTGAATGTAAGTAAAGTATTTGGCGCATCTGTCGGGGAGTTACGTTGGAGTTTCTTGTTTGAGGCTATCGGACTTGTGATGTGCGCTATTTTGCTGACGGCATATATCGCTATCGCCTTTATTGATTTTCCGTTGAATGGTTATGTTACCTGCTCGCTCAATCCGTTTGAGAATCTGCCTGCGCTTGGAATAATCTTGGCGGTAGGTGTGGTTATGGCAGTGGTAGCGGCAATCTATCCCTCGTGGTATATCACCTCGTTCAGCCCTTCTCTGGCGGCCAAAGGCCGATTTGCTGGCTCACTGAAAGGCCGTGCGTTGCGCACGGCGTTAATCTGCGTGCAATTTACAGCATCGATTATACTTATCATCACAACACTCTTCTTCGCCTTGCAATATCGCTATATGATTAACTACGATTTGGGCTTCGATACAGAGAATCTTATAACATTTACATCTCCGTACGAGATAGCCAAGCGTGGAGATGTCTTTATCGAGGAGTTGCGCAAGCACCCGAGTGTAAAGGATGTAACGGCATCACAAGGTAGCTTTTTTAACGAGCACGGTTTTGCGCTGAATTGGAGGCTCAATAGTGGCGAGGATGTAAAGATTTATCGCCGTATGGTCTATCCCAACTTCTTTGAGGTAATGGGAATTGATATTCTTGAGGGTGAATATATAAACGATAATGAGCGTTTTGGAGGTTATGGAATCAAGAAAAATAAGATAGTTGTCAACCGTCGCGCCAGCGAGATGTTCGGAATGAAAATAGGCAGTGAGCCCGTGTTTGATGAGAAGGGCGTCATTGGTATTGTCGAGGATGTGCGCTTCCATCCCGTAAATCAGGCCGTTGAGCCGCTGATGTATATGTGTGCTGGCAGACAGGAGAACTACAACGTCTTCTATGTGCGCCTGCAACCGTTGGCCAACAAGCAGGAGATGGTACAATATATAAACCGCGTGGCGCGAAACCTGGTGTCGCAGTCGGAACAAATCGATGTGGCAGATTTCAGCAATGAGGTTGCGAAATTGTATGACAAGACCAAGCGCACGATGGTAATCGTAGGTGCGTTTGCGTTGGTGGCTATCGCGATTTCACTTATGGGAGTTTTTGGGATCGTCCTGTTTGAAACGCAGCATCGTCGCCGCGAGATTGCAATTAGAAAAGTCTTTGGCTCTACGACCAGCGAGTTGCTGTGGCTCTTGAATAGCCGTTATGCGAAGATTGTCTGTGGATGCTTTATTGTGGCTGCTCCCGTAGCGTGGTGGATAACAAACAGATGGTTGCAGCAGTTTGCCAGCCGCATACCGATTTATTGGTGGGTGTTTGTGGTGGCCTTTGTGATTGTGATGGGTATTACCATTGGCCTTGTTACGCTTCGTAGCTGGCACGCCGCAAATGAGAATCCTGCCGATGTTGTAAAGAGTGAATAATTTAAAAAAACGTAAAGATATGAAAATCGCATTTAGAAATTTCCTTACAACGCTCAAGCGTTACAAGACTGCATCTGTTCTTAACATTGTTGGTCTGACACTCGCCTTTATGGCCTTTTATATCATTATGGCCCAAGTGGTCTATAATGTATCGTACAACCGCTCGATAGAGGATAGCGAGCGCGTATATCTACTCTCTATTAAAGATTGGAATGATGAGTGGGATTGTGTATCCCCACGATATACATCGGATAGAGCCTTTGAACTTTCGCCCGATGTTGAGTGCGGCGGAGTGTTTAGATTATACCGCGAAGGTGGTCCTCTGTATAAGAAAATCAACGACTATCATTACGAGAAATTTGATGTGTTGGTTTCGGTGATGAGTGAGCCGATGTTGGATGTCTTCTCGTTTGAGTGCGTGGAGGGTAATCTGCACGATTTCTCAAAGCCCGACCATATAATTTTAGCCACCTCGGTTGCCAAGAAGATGGGCGTTAAGACGGGTGATGTTGTCTATTTGGCAAATAGTCAAGATGAAAGCAAACCCGAAAAGCCTTACACAATTGCTGGTATATATACCGACTTCGAGCGAAATACTTTGCTGCGAGGTGCATTAGCCATTACAAAGGTTGATGATTCGTACTCATCAAAAGAGGATCGCTATGTTCAGGCATTTGAACATTATGTGAAGTTGCGCGAGGGTGCTAATCCGCAGAATTTTGTAAAGATTTGGGAAGATGAGTATAATGCTTACAATGCAGAGGAGGGTAATGAGCCCGAGCAGGATGTTATGCGCTTGGCATCGCTCAATGATTTGTACTACTCGAGTATTCCGATGATTGAGAATGGAACGGTAACTGCTACCGTGTCGTTAGCGGCCATAGCGATTTTGGTTGTGCTCATCGCATTTATCAACTTCGTGAATTTCTTCTTTGCGCTGATTCCTATCCGTCTGCGTACAGTGAATATCAGTAAAGTGTTTGGTGCATCGACCGCCACCCTGCGTTGGAGTTTTATCTTCGAGGCGTTGGGTATGGCTGTGCTATCGTTTGGCTTGGCCTTATACCTTATGATAGCTGTCAAGGAGAGTTTTATCAAAAACTATGTGACCTGCTCGCTTGCCTTGGGCGATAATCTCTTGGCGATAGGTGTTATACTCGTAATAGTTGTTGTGATGGCTCTTATCTCGTCGCTCTATCCGTCGTACTACATCACCTCGTTTGCCGCGTCGCTCGGCGTGAAGGGTGGTTTTGCAGGTTCGCTTAAAGGTCGCCGCTTGCGAGTAGTGTTGGCGACTGTGCAGTTTGCAATATCTATTACGCTGATTATCGTAACAATGGCTATATGGTTGCAGTATCGCTATCTCGCAAAATACGATGTGGGGTTTGATGTTGACAATGTGCTTGTGGTTGAGCCTTCGTATAGCGTCTGCAAGCGATATGAAACATTTATGGCACATCTCGAAAAGAATCCCAATATCTTGGGCGCAACAGCTACAACAAGTCGCCTTACCGATATGTCTTTGACAACTTACAGAGATGGTGACGGAGAGAGTATAGAAGTGCATCAATTTACTGTATATCATAATTTCCCCGAGGTTATGGGTATTGATGTCCTTGAAGGTAAATTTCAGCCCGAGTTGAAGGAGTCGCAACTTATTATGACCAAACAGACTCAGCTTTCGACAGGATGGGAAGTAGGCAAGATGTCCCAAAAGCTGAGAAACTTATTCGTGGCTGGCGTATGCGAAAATATAGAGCTTAAATCACTCGCCGATAAACAGATGGCTAACCATAATATGGTTTTGGTCTATCATAATAAATTCCAAATAGGATATAATATGTTCCTCGTTCGTATAGCACCCAATACCGACATCGAGCAGATGAAGGAGTTTATCAGCACATCGGTTAAGGAGTTCGACCCCAATGCCGACGAGCCGAAGATTAGATTCTATCGCGATGATTTCCAGCATTTCTACGAGAGTACTCGCCGTCAGGCTGTCTTGCTGTCGATTTTCGCAGTGCTGTCGGTGATAATCTCGCTGATGGGTGTGTTCGGCATTGTGCTCTTCGAGATGCAACACCGCCGCCGCGAGATTGCCATCCGCCGCGTATTTGGCGCAACAACGGTGGGTATGTTGTGGATGCTCAACCGCCGCTATGCACGAATCGTTCTCGCCTGCTTTGTGGTGGCTGCACCCGTAGCGTGGTATATTGTGGGTGAGTGGCAGAAAGATTTTGCACATCGGGCACCTATCGGCTGGTGGGTATATCTGATGGCGCTAATGTTGGTGCTGGGCATAACCATTGGTCTTGTAACGCAGCGCTGCTGGAAAGCCGCAAACGAAAACCCCGCCGACGTGGTTAAGAGTGAGTAGTGATAATTGTTATGCGGCGGGGACTCCCTCGCCGCATATATAATAATGTGTCGCGGATTTAGATTAGGTTATATTAAACCATGCAACGATTTCTTACAATTTTGCAATCGGTTGCATTGTTGGTTGTATATTGTGTCGATTTTTGACCAATAGGAAGATTTTTTGACCATAAAAATAGAGATTAGCAGAAAACATTTTCTGCTAACCTCTAAAATATCGCTGTAATTTATAAATATACAGCCACTTATACTTTTACCAAAGTGCCACTTGGGGCTTCATTATCTCTATTTAAACAACATAGGAGCAAACTCCGAGAGATAGATTCTCCAGTTACGCCAGATATGGCCCTCACCGCTCTCACGATATGTGTAGGGGAAGTTGATTGAGTCCATATACTTCATAGCATCCTTATTTGCCTGATAGAGGAAATCGGTCTCACCGCAAGCAATCCAATAGAGCTTAAAGCCATTGTCACGCTGCTTCTTGAGCGACTCCTTAACCTCCTCATTATCACCGATACGAGCTGCCGCAGAGAACAAACCTACGTAGTCAAATGTATTGGGATAGGTGCGTGAGATATTGAACGAGTGACCGCCACCCATTGAAAGACCAGCCACGGCGCGAGCCTCCTTCTTCTTGATTACGCGGTAGTTGCTCTCAACAAAGTTGATAACATCGCCAAACGACTGCTCAAAAGAAGCTGCGGGACGACCACCAGCCATACGCATTGCGGGCTGACGCATCTGATCTGCCGCCTCTCCGGGAGCTGCCTGCTGCCAAGCGTTACCATTTGTCATTACAACCAACATAGGCTTCGCCTTACCCTGTGCAATAAGGTTATCCAAGATCTGTGATGTGCGGCCCAAAGTCATCCAAGCCTCCTCATCACCACCAGCACCGTGCAACAGATAGAGAACGGGGTACTTCTCCTTGCTCTGCTCATAACCTGCGGGAGTGTAAACAGTAATACGGCGGTCCTTGCCGAGCGTGGGGCTGTTGTACCACGTACGCTTTACGCTACCGTGAGGAACATCATTCACGCGATACAGTTCGCCACGATCACCATCAATGATAAAGATGTTGAACATAGCAGCCACATCACGACAAACATATACATTTGCGGGATCGCAAATCTTAACGCCATCAACGATAAAATTGTAGTTATACAGCTCCGAACGCAACACGGGCGATGTGTACTCCCATACACCCTGCTCATTGCGTGTCATCTCTGTTGCTGTAACATCCTTCTCATCGGCAGTAAGGAAGTTACCAGCAACCATCACCTTTTTAGCTTCGGGGGCAAAAAGACGCAACGTAACGCTGTTATTGTCGTGTATCTCGGGAGATACAATCTGCGAGCCGCTTCTCAACGCCTCCTGAGCCGTAGCACCCAGAGTCACACACACAGCGGCAACGAGTAAAAATAATTTCTTCATAGATATAAATTTTAAGGTTTAAATAAGTTTCAACCAAAGTTACGCAGTTTAATCATAAATTCAAAATATAAGGGCGCAAAATATCAAATAATATAACAACTGCCCACTATGAACCAAATCGCGCGTTTGGAAAATTAAGTTATAGCCATTACCTTTGTCTCGACATTAACCTCGAGTCAGTCGCGGACTCGCTAAAACAGAAAAACACTTTTATGAAACAAGCTTATGTTTTCCCCGGTCAGGGAGCGCAGTTCTCAGGAATGGGAAAAGACCTCTACGAAACGAACGCAGAGGCCAAAGCCCTTTTTGACAAGGCTAATGAGATTCTCGGCTTCAACATCACCGAGATTATGTTTAGCGGCACGGCAGACGAGTTGAAGCAGACAAAGGTTACACAGCCTGCCGTATTCCTTCACTCTGTGATTTTGGCAAAAGTTATGAATATCCAGCCCGCAGCCGTTGCAGGCCACTCACTCGGTGAGTTTTCAGCATTAGTCGCAGCTGGAGCACTCTCGTTTGAGGATGGTTTGCGTTTGGTGGCAAAGCGTGCTATGGCTATGCAGAAGTGCTGCGAGAGCCAGCCCGGAGGTATGGCTGCAATCCTCAACCTCGATGATGCCGTTGTTGAGCAGGTATGCAGCGAGGTTGACGGCGTAGTGGTTGCCGCTAACTACAACTGCCCCGGTCAGTTGGTTATCTCGGGTGCAGATGAGGCCGTTAATGATGCTTGCGCGAAGCTCAAGGAGGCTGGTGCGAAGCGCGCATTGCGTCTGCCCGTAGGTGGTGCGTTCCACTCTCCGCTTATGGAGGCTGCACGTGCCGAGTTGGAGCAGGCTATCGCCGAGGTAGAGTTCAAAACTCCCGTATGCCCCATCTATCAGAATGTAGATGCTATGCCCCATACAGATGCCGAGTCAATAAAGGCAAACCTTATCGCACAGCTCACAGCTCCCGTGCGCTGGACGCAGATTGCCAAGAATATGATTGCCGACGGCGTGGACTCATTCACCGAGTTGGGCCCGGGCAATGTTCTTCAGGGACTTATTAAAAAGGTTGACGCAAATGCTGTGGTAGAGTCTAAAGCCACGATGTAATATTCAACTTAGAAATAGATATCTCAAAAAAATTACCGTCAAGCTGTGGCTTGGCGGTTTTTTTTATTATATTCGTAAAAATAATTAAAAAATCACTTGACAGAAACCACAAAAGTTTTTATATTTGCATAAACAAGAAAAACTTATACCTAACATATATGTCGTCATTAACCGAATTTTTCAATATTCAACCCAACGAAAGCCTGAAGGGAATCACACACAAGAACAACATCATCAAGCGCAACATCATTGCGTATATGGCCGTAAATGGCGAGTGTACCCTCTCGGAGCTGACAAAGGAGCTACACATCAGCGTTCCGACAATCACGAAGTTAGTACAGGAGCTCATCGACGAGAATATCGTCAATGACTTGGGTAAGGTCGAAACTCCCGGAGGTCGCCGCCCTAATGTATTCGGATTGGCCAACTCGGCAATTTACTTCGCAGGTGTAAATGTAGGTCGTGACAATATGTCGTTCGTAATTACCGACCTGCAGAATAACATTATCAAGGAGGTGATTGACACCTCGTTCGAGTTACAGAACCGCCCGCAATGTTTAGAAAAGATATGCTCAAATATTGAGAATTTTATTAACGACTGCGGTATCGACCGTGCAAAGATTCTCGGCTTGGGCGTTTCAATCGTAGGTCGCGTGAATCCCGAGACGGGACGTAGCTATATGTATTTCACATCTAACGACGAGTCGTTGCGCGACATTATCGAGAAGCGCGTGAATATTCGTGTATTGCTGGAGAACGATACACGTGCACGTTGCTACGCGGAGTACAATTGCGGCCGTTCGAAGGACGAGAGCGATGTGATTTATCTCCACTTGGGACGTGGTGTGGCTATCGGTATCGTGATTGACGGCAAGCTCTACTACGGTAAGAATGGTTTTGCTGGTGAGTTTGGTCACATTCCGTTCTTCGACAACGAGAAAATTTGCGCCTGCGGTAAGAAGGGTTGTTTGGAGACAGAGGTGTCGGGTATCGCCATCGAGGAGAAGCTTATCACGCTGATTAAGAGCGGCGTAAACACCATCTTGCGCGACAAATACGACCGTGGCGAACAGATTCACATCAACGACATTATTGCTGCTGCGCAGAATGATGATAACCTCTCTATCGAGCTTATCGAGGAGGTTGGCGAAAAGCTTGGCAAGGCTGTTGCATTCCTTATCAATACGTTCAACCCCGAAACTGTTATCGTAGGTGGTAACTTGGCTGCGGCGGGCGACTATATTATGCTTCCGCTGAAGTCTTCGACAAATAAGTATTCGTTGAACTTGGTATATAAGGATACCAAATTCCGCCAGTCGAAGATGGGCGAGAATGCCAACGCGTGGGGTGTGGCGATGTTGATTCACAACAAGATTATTGGTCTATAATTCGGCTATGAACATCGAGGGAAATCTTTGCAGACTACGAGCTTTGGAGCCCGAAGATCTCGATGCTATGTATGGCTGGGAAAATGATACTGACTCGTGGCGAGTAAGCGGAACTGTGGCTCCGTTTTCTCGCCACGTGCTTTCACGTCTTATCGACGAGCAGCAGTTTGATATATACGCTACGCGACAGATGCGATTGGTGATAGAGTCACGCAATGGCGAGGCTGTGGGTGCGGTAGATTTGTTTGAGTTTGACCCGCAGAATCTACGTGCTGGCGTGGGTATAATCGTAGCACCACCCCATCGCAAGCAGGGATTTGCATTAGATGCCTTACAGACGGTGGAGCGATACGTTCGAGATGTTTTGCGAATGCATCAGCTATGGTGCAGCGTAGGCGCAGACAATGAGGCGAGTCTTGCACTATTCCGAAAAGCAGGTTATACGGAGTGTGGCCGCCGAAAGGAGTGGATACTAACCTCAACGGGGGCAATTGACGAGGTGCTGATGCAGAAGATATTATAGCATCAAGCTATACCTTTCAAGAGATTATATAACAAGAGGGATTTTTAGGCTTGCGAAAACCGAAAAACCGCAGTTTACTGTAAGTAAATCAGTTGCAAATTCGCAAACCTTAAGTATCTACCTTACTATCAATTTATTACTTGCGTATATTACAGTTATCATATAATTTTATCACATACAATTTGCATACAAAATGGAAGATTTCAGGAAAATAGTAATGCTAAAATACCACAACAAAATTTTTCTGTCGTAATAGGCGACTATTTATATTTTCTTTCACTTCCGACACTACAAAGGTATAAAAATAATGCTGAC
>JAZRLD010000075.1:0-27715 GCA_045646685.1 Alistipes sp.
TATTTTCGACAGAGAGAAATTTGGCAAGCGGCAGATTTCACTCCCTCCAAAATAATAGATTGATAAGAGTGTGCTTTTGTCGTTCTTGGAAATTGTCGTACCTTTGTGCCGAAAACGTGGAATGATGGAAACATCAAACTGCAAATAGCGCTGAAAAGAGAAGAAACACCCTTTATTGATACGCTCAGAGCGTTAAGAAACAATAAAAATGTTAAATCTTCACCTTTTAGAATGCACCGTTAAAGTTTATGACCATATTTCTGACTTATTACTCGCAAAATATTGAGTAATAACTGGTTGTAAATACTATGGCTGCACTGGTTTGACAAATGTTACTATCGGCAATGGTGTCACTTCGATTGGAATTGGCGCATTTAATTGTCGCAGTTTAACAAGTTTTGATGGCAAGTTTGCGTCAGCAGATAATCGTTGCTTAATCATCGATGGAGTACTAAATAGTTTTGCTCCCGCAGGATTAACAGAATATACTATCCCCAACGGTATTACTTCGATTGAAGCTTGCGCTTTTAGTGCTTGCTCTCAATTGACAAGTGTCACTATTCCCAATAGCGTTATTTCGATTGGAGATAGGGCATTCCATTATTGCAATAGTTTAGAAAGTATTACTATTCCTGATAGCGTTACTTCGATTGGTTCTTTCGTATTCTCGGGATGTTACAAACTGACAAGTTTTTATAGCAAATTTGCATCCGCAGATAATCGTTGCTTAATCATTGATGGAGTACTTAAAAGTTTTGCTTCCTCAGGCTTGACAGAATATACTATTCCTAATAACATTACAACGATTGGATGTGGCGCATTCGAAAATTGTAGCAACTTAACAACTATTGCTATTCCTGATAGCGTTACTTCGATTGAAAATAATGCATTCGCATGCTGTCGCAGTTTGACTAGTATTACTATTCCCGATTGTATTACTTCAATTAGCGATAACTTATTTTTGGATTGTGAGTGTTTGGAAAGTTTTGATATTCCCGACGGCGTTACTTCGATTGGAGCTGGCGCATTCGGATATTGTATAAGTTTGACTAGTATCACAATCCCCGACAACGTTACTTCTATTGGATGTAACGCATTTATGGATTGCAGCAACTTGATAAGTGTATATTGCAAACCAACAACCCCTCCTGCGTCAGAATATGGTGGTGCATTTAATGGGAATCACTTAAATCGCAAGATTTATGTTCCTTGGGCATCATATGATGCTTACAAAGCTGCTTATGGGTGGAAAGATTATGAATATGCTATTTTAGGATACAATTTCTAACAAATAAAAAAAACGGAGACTTTTTCAAGCCTCCGTTTTTTTTGTGCAATAATAGATTATTACAACATCGCTTCAATCTTTGACTTCCAAGTATCCTTGCTTGTTGCGCCGACAACCTTGTCAACAACCTCGCCGCCCTTGATAAATACAACGGTGGGGATGTTGCGCACGCGCTAACTCCTCTTTTTATATAAAACCACACAAACTTTTGCCCACTCAAAAATAATTTGCTAATTTCGGGATAAAATAAATAGATATGAATACCTTTGAAGAGCAAATGCAAACCTTTTGGATGGAGGTGCAGGAGATATATAATAATATAGATAGAAGAAACTACACTTATTATATGTTTCAAACCGACTACCGCGAAAATCCCGACTTAATGATTGTCGGAATAAATCCAGGTGGAGAAACAAATGGTAATCCTAATCCAATTTTAGAGCATTGCGAAGATTATAACAACTATACCGATGGAGATAGTCTTTGGTGTAGTAGAATAAGAGAATTATTCGATTTCGGGAACGACGAATATCTTTCTAACATCCTACGAAATTGCGTTGGCACAAACCGTTGTTATATCAACACGCCCAATAAGGATATATTGGAAGAGATATATAAAAGCAATTCCGAAAAGATTTTCGATAGTATTCATTCAAATAAATTGATTCCATTTAAGAATAAGGCAGGAGAATTGTTATTTACTCTTATAGATATCATAAAACCTAAACACATTCTAACATTAGGCAATGATGTTTTTAGCCATTTAGTTGGCGCAAAACACGTTAATACTATTGGTAGTTGCGAGATGAAAATAGGCTATCCCAAATGTGGCAACTCAAAAATTCCCGTTGGATATATTCCAAACCCTTCGGGTATAAATAACAAATATTTCTCTGCAACAAAGATGAAGGAGTGGCCTAAAACTATTACCGAATTTATGAATTTATAGCAAAAAGAAAGCCGAGGCACAACGCCTCGGCTCCTTTTTTATGCGAAAATGTTATTACAACATCGCGTCAATCTTTGACTTCAAAGTATCCTTACTGGTTGCACCTACAACCTTGTCAACAACCTCGCCGCCCTTGATAAATACAACGGTGGGGATATTGCGCACGCGGTACTGTGCCACGATATCGTCGCAAGAGTCAACATCGCACTTGCCGATAACAACAGCGTCGCCATACTCCTCCGCCAACTCGTCGATGATAGGACCAACCATACGGCAGGGGCCACACCACTCTGCCCAGAAATCAATAACAACGGGCTTACCCGATGCCATCAATGACTCATAATTCTCGTTTGTAATTGCTAATGCCATAATTTTAAATGTTTTAATTGTTTATGATAATGTATATTTCATTTCGTTTCTATCCAAATAATCTATCAAATCCTGCTCTAAGGTAATCTTATAGCGCTTCGAGTACATATTAAGCGTCGTGCCACCCGAGCGGTCGGTGATGGTCATTCGCAGGATAACGTTCGACTTCTTCTTGCTATTCGCACGCACTCTATCTGCAAAATCCGTGACGAACGTAGGCGTAAGTTCCTCAATGGGGATATTTATGTGCAACTCCTTAATCATCGTATCCTGCACATCGGCAAGCTGCATCATCGACAGCACCTTAAACTCCAACTCGGGATTATCGCCATACGGGCGCGGCTGCACCTTACCCTTCACAAGCAAGAAGTAATTCAGATGCATAAACTTGCTGAAGTTCTCATAATCCTTGCCAAAGAGTGCAAACTCGTGCGTGCCGTTGTAGTCCTCCATTGTAAACTTACCGAAGTGGCGGCCTGTCTTTGTAGTCATCTCCTGCACGGCAGTTACAACACCCGCAAGGCTCACCTCCTGACCATTGAGTGCCTCCAAGTCGGACAAATCCGAGAGGCTTGTCTTACACATATGGTCGATGATAACCTTATAGTCATCCAAAGGGTGCGCCGAGAGGTAGAGGCCGATAACATCACGCTCCTTATTGAGCAAAGTAAGCTGATTCCAATCCTCGGCAACGGGGATAGTGGGAGGCTGAATATCAACCACCGAGCCTCCGCCAAACAGACTCTGCTGCGAGTTGAGTTTCTCCTGCTGCACACGCTGACCGTAGCGCATAAGCTGCTCGATAAACATCAAGGGGTTGCTGCTACGCGAGTCCAAAGCGAAGAACTTACTGCGGTGGAAGTCGATAATCGAGTCAAAACCGCCCGAGTAAGCGATATTCTCCAAGCACTTACGGTTCACCACAGAGAAATTCACGCGCTCCACAAAGTCGTAGATATTCTTATATGGACCATTCTGCAAACGCTCGTCGATAATAGACCTTACGGCCGCCTCGCCAACACCCTTGATTGCCGCCAAACCGAAGCGAATATCGCCCGACTTGTTAGACGAGAAGTTCTGCTCCGACTCGTTGATATCGGGACCTAACACACGGATACCCATCTGCTTACACTCGGTCATATACTGCGTAATGGTCTTGATGTCGGCCAAGTTTCGGCTCAACACCGCTGCCATATACTCCGAGGGGTAATTCGCCTTCAGATATGCCGTCTGGTAGGCTACCCACGAGTAGCAGGTGGCGTGCGATTTGTTAAACGCATACGACGCAAACTTCTCCCAGTCGGCCCAAATCTTTTCCAACACTTGCGGATCGTGACCATTAGCCTGACCGCCTGCAATAAACTTCGGCTTCAGCTCGTCCAGCTTCGACTTAATCTTCTTACCCATCGCCTTACGCAATGTGTCGGACTCACCGCGCGTAAAGCCGCCTAACAGACGCGACAAGAGCATCACCTGCTCCTGTTATACCGTAATACCGTAAGTATCTTTAAGATACTTCTCCATAATGGGAATATCGTAAACGATAGGCTTACGGCCGTGCTTACGGTCGATAAAGTCGGGGATATAATCCATCGGGCCGGGGCGATAGAGGGCATTCATCGCAATGAGATCCTCGAATGTCGAGGGCTTCAACTCGCGCAAATACTTCTGCATACCCGGTGACTCGAACTGGAACGTACCAACCGTACCACCGTCGCAATAGAGCTTATATGTCGTAGGGTCGTCAATGTCAATCGTGTCGATATCTATCGAGATTCCCTTCGTATGCTTTACGTTGGCTACGGCATCCTTGATAATTGAGAGCGTCTTGAGGCCCAAGAAGTCCATCTTGATAAGTCCCGTATCCTCAATCACCGAGCCCTCATACTGCGTCACGAGCATCTTCTCGCCCGTCTCCTTATCGTCAGCCGTACTTACGGGCACCCAATCAGTAATATCATCACGGCAGATAATCGTACCGCAGGCGTGAACACCCGTACCGCGCACGTTACCCTCCAGCATACGAGCATACTTGATAGTCTCGCTCATAATCGGATCGTCCGAATCCTCGGCGGCCTTCAGCTCGGGCACATAGTCGATAGCGTTGGCAAGGTTAATCTTCTTGTCGGGAATACGGTCGGGCACCAACTTACACAATCTATCCGACTCCTTGTGTGGCAACTTCTGCACACGCGCCACATCCTTCAGAGCCATCTTTGTGGCCATCGTACCATAGGTGATGATGTGCGCCACCTTCTCCTTGCCATACTTCTGCGTTACCCAATTAAGCACGCGACCGCGACCATCATCATCGAAGTCGATATCGATATCCGGAAGCGAGATACGATCGGGATTCAAGAAACGCTCAAACAGCAAGTCGTACTTAATGGGGTCAATCTGCGTAATACCCAAACAGTAGGCCACAGCCGAACCGGCGGCAGAACCACGGCCCGGACCAACCGACACATCTAACTGCTCACGCGCCGCGCAGATAAAGTCCTGCACGATAAGGAAGTAACCAGGGAAACCCATCGTCTTCATAATGTGCAACTCGAACTTCAAACGCTCGGCCACCTCGTCCGACAACGGGTCGCCATAACGTTTCTTGGCACGCTCCAAAGTCAGGTAGGCAAGATAATCCGCCTCAAGTTTTATTCGATATAACTTATCGTAACCGCCTAATTTATCGATCTTTTTGTGCGCATCAGCCTCGGCCATTATCACATTGCCGTTCTCATCCTGCGTAAACTCGTTAAAGAGATCCTGCTCTGTGTACTTTGCACGATAACCCTCCTCGGTACCAAACTCCTCGGGAATCTCGAACGTAGGCATAATGGGTGCGTGGTCGATAGAGTAGCTCTCGACCTTATTGCAAATCTCAACCGTATTAGCCAGCGCCTCGGGCACATCTTCGAAGATGGCATTCATCTCGGCGCGTGTCTTCATCCACTCCTGCTTGGAGTAGAGCATACGCTTGGGATCGTCCAAATCTCTACTTGTCGAGAGGCAAATCAGACGGTCGTGCGCCTCGGCGTGAGCCTCGTCAACAAAGTGAACATCATTGGTGCAGACAAGTTTAACACCTAACTTCTGAGATAATTCAATCAGATGTTTGTTTACCTTCTTCTGCTGGGGGTAGAATTCGTGATTGGCACGCTCAACAGTGGCTTTGTGCAACTGAAGTTCGAGGTAATAATCATCACCAAAGAGGTTCTTATGCCACATTATGGCCTCCTCGGCAGCTGCAAGGTCACCAGCCTCAATCTTCTTGGGAATCTCGCCTCCCAAGCAGGCCGAACAACAAATCAGACCTTCGTGATATTTCTCCAACTCAGCGTGGTCTGTTCGCGGACGCATATAGAATCCCTCTGTCCACGCTTTTGAGACAATCTTGATAAGATTTTTATATCCCCGCTCGTTCTTAGCCAACAATATAAGATGCCATCCACTCTGATCCTGCTTACCCTCCTTGAACTGCAAGCCACGGCGCGCGACATAAACCTCACAACCGATAATAGCCTTGAAATCCTCCTTCGGCAGCGAATCCAACTCGGCCTTCAGCTTTGCCAACTCAGTCTTCTGCTCCTCGGTTGCCTCCCCGCCGTCTATCACAGCCTGCAACTCGGCAATGGCTGCCGAGGTCTGCTTTACCTTATCGCGACGCGCTCCGTTCTTCTTCTTAACATAATTCCAGAACTCCTTAATACCGAACATATTTCCGTGATCGGTAATAGCAATACCGCGCATACCATCCTTGATGGCCTTATCGACAAGTTTTTGAATACTTGCCTGACCATCGAGAATCGAATAATGTGAGTGTACGTGAAGATGTACGAAGTCCTGCATATATATTTTCCTTTCTTTCTATTTATCCAACGCCGACAATATAATATTTGATACTACAGCTCGCGTGCGGCCCACAGCGCCATCGTCAATGGGGTGAACACGATTTGTAAGCAGAATCACAGCCACACCGCGCTCCATATCTACAGCCATCGAAGTGCCTGTATATCCCGTATGATTAGGCGTAGCGTCTGCGGTAAACAAATCACCATTGCTTGCCGAATATCCCGAAGATATATCCCAGCCCAAAGCACGTCCGTGCTCCGAGAACTCCGATGGCACGCGGAAGAAGGTCTCCACAGCAGCCTCGGAGAAGATTCTCACACGCTCATTTGCTCCCACGCGGCCCTGCAAACCATCCTTATCCAATCGAATAACACCCTTATTCATCAACATCGAGGCAATCACGGCCAAATCCTCCGCCGTAGAGAAGACTCCTGCATTGCCCGACACGCCACGGTTTACAATACGCGCCGTAGGATCGTGCACCTCACCACAGAGCAACTCACCATTCTCCTGCACCGTAGTCGGCACAATGGCCGCATCAGCAGAGTAGGGTGGCTCGGCGTCAATGCAGTTATACCACGTATTCTTGAGTTGCAGAGGCTCAAACACCTCACGGCGAGCGAACTCATCGAGTCTGCACCCCGTAACATTCTCAATAATCGCCTGCAACGTAATAAAATTCAGACAACTGTATCGCATCTCTTCACCCGGGCGCGACAGACGTGCTGCATCATTTGCCAAATACGTAACGAGCGAATCTCGCAGATTCATCGTAGCAGGATTGCCATACTTCTCATATCGGCGCATAAACGAGGGTACGTGTATTCCAGCTGGAATCCCCGACGTGTGAGTCAGCAGATGTTTTATCGTAATATTCTCGCGCTCCACATCCTCGCCCTTCTTTTCGGGCTTACTCTCCCAAGGTTTGAAGTTGGGGATATAACGCGCCACATCATCTGTGAGTCGCACCTGACCATTCTCCACAAGGCGCATAAACGAGAGAGTAGTACCCACGCACTTGCTCAGCGAGGCCAAATCGAACACCGCATCCGTAGTCATTGCAATGGTATCCGCTATCCACTCGCCGTTCTCGACATTTCGACCAGAGCAGACCTGACGATTTCCATAAGCCTTCAGGTACATAATTTGTCCCATAGACTCATTATTGAGCGCCTTGCGCACAACACACAACACTGCACCCGGAAAATCATCGGCCGCAATAGCATTGTTCATCACGCTATCAACCTTCGCCATACGCTCCTTTGAGAGGTTGTAACGCTCTCCCAAATAACCGTGACGCGACAGCGCAACAATGCTGATAGCCATATATGCTATCACAACTAATATCGATATTATAATCAAAAATCGTTTCATATTGATTGTCAAATCATTAGCCTTAGCCTACACACCAAGGCATATACCTCACACAAATATACGGATAAAAAGTCGAATATTTTGGTTTACTCATTGCAAGTTATCAACAAAATGAGTAACTTTGTTTAGAAGCCACCCGCAAGGGCACTTCAAAACCTAAAAACATACGACTATGAACGAGGGGAATTTGATTGTACTGAGAACCTACGATTCAGCAAATGAGGCAGAATGGGATCGCTCACTATTGGAGGGAGAGGGTATATGGTCAATGATTCAAAACGAGATTATGTCCACGCTCTACCCAACGGGTGCTATACCCGCACGACTTGTAGTGCGCCCAAAGGACAAGGCGCGAGCAAAGGAGATTTTGGAGGCCTATTCGGCTGAATAGCGATTATTCGTTCCATATTTTCCACGCAGCCTCGGCTTGCGCATAAAGCATATCGAGGCCGGAGAGGGTATGCGCACCACGCGCTGCGCCCTTCTCTACAAAGAGTGTGCGCTCGGGGTTATAGACCAAATCGAAAAGGAAGTGATTCTCGCCAAGCTCCTCATACGGGATATCGGGAGTTTGGTCGTGATGCGGGTACATTCCAACGGGTGATGTATTTATTATCAGTTGATTTTCCGCCATTATCTCAGGCGATAGATCAGCATAAGTTATATTACCGCGAGCACTATCGCGCGACACTATCGAATAGGCAATTCCTCTTTCAGCAAGCACATATTGTACGGCCTGCGAAGCACCGCCCGTACCCAACACCAAAGCTGAATTCACCTCCACGCTGCCAAGTAACTTATCAAGCGAGATTCTGATTCCATCTACATCGGTATTATATCCCACGCGCTTGCCATCGGGCAACAATTTCACGCAATTCACCGCGCCAATGTTTCGCGCCTCGTCGCTCAAATCAGTAAGATATGGTATGATTTGCTGCTTATAAGGTATCGTCACATTAAAGCCCACAAGCCCCTCGGTCGAAGAGATAAACTCCTCCACGCACGAAATCTCAGGCAACTCAAAGAGGTCATAACGACACTCCGCACTCAAGCCCTCGCGCTCGAACTTCTCCGTAAAATATTTCGCCGAGAAGGAGTGGCCCAACGTGCGGCCAATAAGCCCAAATCTACGCATACTACAATAGTTTACCTACAACAAAAAATGCACCCACAAGCAATACTGTAAATGCTATCGCCAACAAGTTGAAATACTTGTCAATAAAGCTCTTAATAGGGGCGCCAAACTTCCATATCAAGCCTGCAATCAAGAAGAAGCGCAAACCACGCGACACGATTGAAGCAATGAGAAACATCACAAAATTGATGTGGAACAATCCGCCCGTAATGGTGAATAACTTATATGGCAGCGGCGTAAATCCCGCAGTAAATACAATCCAGAAATTATACTTATCATACAGAGCGCCAACATTTTGGAAGCTCTCCACCGAGAATACGTGCTGAAAAAACCAATTCGCCAAGGCTGTATATTCGCCCGACGGACTCTGCCACAGGAAGAAACCGATAGCATAACCAATCATCGCGCCCACAATCGAGCCCGACAAGCAGATAGCCGCATAGCGGAACGCCTTAGTGACAACACCCAAGCACAAGGCAATCAGCAGCACATCGGGTGGAATAGGGAAGAAGCTCGACTCCGCGAGAGCAAAGAAAAATAGAGCCCAAGCGCCCCAGCGCGAGTTACCCCACGAGAGCATCCAATCGTATAATCGCTTTACAATATTCATATCTTTTTTCCTAAAATTTCACTTTGCAAATATATCTATTTTCAGCCAAATCCTAATAGTATCGACTTAAAATTCCGCCCCCGATTACTCGGTTTTGACTATAAAAAACAACAGGCTGACCAACCGCTGGAGCCCACGCAGCATCATCGAGATAAATACGATAACCACCATCTATAGCCTCCGCACGGCGCATAAAACCCTCGGGATTTCGACCAATACCTCGTATCACCACCGACACATCGCCTGATGTCATAAACTCCTCTTTATCAACAATGTTACACTCCGTTATCTCAAGTGTTTTATGATATAGATTTTGATTTGAGCCTACAATAAGTCTATTCTGCGCTGCATCTATTCCTATAATGCAGACACCCGACAAACTAACATCCAAACCTCGCTTCTGACCAATGGTATAGAAAGCAACGCCGCTATGACGACCAACAATCTCTCCTGTCATATCGACTATATCGCCCTCAAGCACGGCAGCAGGGTAGTTCTGCTCCATATACTCTCGGTAGCCCATACCAGCAAGGAAACACAAGCCCATACTCTCGCGCTTGTCCGCAAAGTTACGCTTCACCTCCTCCTTAATCACATCACCCATAGGCGTAAGCGCACGCTTTAGCACCTCTTGCGACAAGCCCCACAAGTAATACGACTGATCCTTCCGCGAATCCTTCGCTCGTGCCACATAGTAGCGGCCATTATGCTGTTCTATGTTAAAATAGTGTCCCGTAGCAATAGACTCCACACCCAAACGATCGGCCTCCTCAAGAAGATATTTCCACTTTATAGCCGAGTTGCACACGGTACACGGCGCAGGCGTTCGCCCCGCCATATAGCTATCTGCAAAGTATTGGATTATAGACTCTTTGAATGCTTCGCGCACATCTTTTACAACGTGCAATACGCCCAACTCTCGAGCTCGAGATTGGGCGCATTGTAGCATTTTTTCATCACCTAAAGTATCAAGTGTCACGGCCACAACATCGTATCCTGCATCGCGCAACCTACCTACGGCAGTCGCACTATCCATACCTCCGCTGAAGCCTAAAACAACACTCGGTTTACTCATCTCTACTCTTGTGATTTTGCCACGGGAGCAACCGAGCGCATATAGTCAATAGCCTCAGCCAACCCCTCCGTAAATTTATCTAAATCTTCCTGATACACAAAGACTTTATTTCGTTCATTTACAGTGCCACTTGGAGTAATCTTCTTGCGCAACTCGGTCACGGCCAAAAAATAATCGTTACTACGCGTGGTCTTAACATCAATAAAGTAGGTACGATGTCCTGCCTTAATCATCTTTGTAAACACAGAATCGCCAAAGCCCTCGTTTGCGATTCGGCTCTCATTCTCTGGGTAAAATGTCATAATTTAAGGTTGTTTTCGGGTTATTTTAAGCAAGGCCGACAGTCCACTCAGCCTCACATTTCTTCATCCATAAAACAAGGGCACACACTTCTACCACACAATGCTACTCCACAGGATTAAGCACACTCTCACCCTCTTGTGTCCAATTCTTCATAATCTCCAACGCCTTAACATACGAGTTATTCACTCGCGGATTCAGGAGCTGATAAGATTCGCTATTACCATAAAGGCGCTGCGCCACCAATGCAGCAAGCTGGCTACGCATAATCATCTGCGAATGTTCATAACCAGCCTCGTCATACACCACGCCTTTATTTGTCGCCATCGTCACCAAACGCTGCATATCCTCGTCAGTGAAATCAAACGACTCGTTAAACTCCGCAAAAGTGGGGTATTTCGCCAAGAGTTGCTGACGGTTACAGTCCATATATTCCATCAGAAACTCATTATACACACCCTGCGCAACGAGCTTAACCATATAATCACTCACCCTCGTGGTATCGTCATAAATATACACATCGGGGCGAATACCGCCGCCACCATACACCGTACGGTGCGAACGCAAAGTCTTATATTCAGGCTTATCATCGCTCAACTCGTCCGTCTCATTTCCGCGCAGACGTGCAGCGTGAGCCTTATAATAATCCTCCTTATGCCCCTTCTCGTAAGGACGCTGAATAACACGCCCCGAAGGGGTATGATAACGAGCTACGGTAAGACGCACAGCCGAGCCATCGCCCATAGGCATCTCTCGCTGCACCAAGCCTTTACCATAACTATCTCTACCAACAATCACGGCACGATCCCAATCCTGCAACGCTCCAGCTACAAGCTCGCTACCCGAGGCAGAATTTTCATCAATAATAACCACCAATCGGCCATCAAACTCGCCTCCCTTTTTCGCACGCAGAAGCTCGGTATCCATCACTCGGCCCTCCACAGATGTGATTACACAATCCTGCGGCAGGAAGTAACCAGCCAAATCCACAGCCTGATTAAGCAATCCTCCACCATTACCGGCCAGGTCGAGAATCAAGGCATCTACCCCCGACAACTTAGCCATAGCCTCGCGAAACTCCTGCATCGTAGTTCTGCCAAAGCGATTGACCTTGATGTATCCCACACCCTCGCTGGCGATATACGCCGCATCGATGGTTGTTATGGGGATATTGTCGCGCACGATAGTAAAAGGCAACACGCCCTCCACGCCCTTGCGCACTACGCCAAGCTTTACTATGCTACCACGCGGACCTCGCAACTTAAGCGGCACTGCTTCGCGCTTGATACCCACAGCTCCCTCGCCATCAATCTCTACAATACGGTCATTGGGCAACACTCCAACGCGATCAGCAGGGCCTTGCGACACCGTATTGATAATCATAATCGAGTCGTTATGGATATTATATTGAACGCCAATACCGCTAAACTCGCCCTCGGTTGACTCGCGTGCGGCATCCATCTCCTCCTTCGTAAGATAGGTAGAGTGGGGATCAAGCTCCGCGAGCATACCTTTGATGGCACTCTCCACAATGGGCTTCATATCGATACTATCGACGTACGTCCCATTAAGAATACGATAAAAGCGATTGAGCTTTTGGAGTTGTTCTACGGCACTCTTATCTTGCTGCTGTGCATTTCCCCAAAAAGGGAGAACGCTGGCAACAAACAAGAATATCGCAAAAACAACTCTCTTCATAAAACTCTATATCTCTAATTCAATGCGTCGCAAACCTCCTCGAACGCTACACAAGCCTGCTCGCCCGTGCGCATATTCTTTATGGTCGCCTTACGCTCGGCAAGCTCATTGCTACCGATGATTACAACGTAAGGGATCATACGACGGTTGGCATACTCCATCTGCTTCTTCATCTTCGTAGCCTCGGGATAAATCTCCGCCGCGATACCCTTATCGCGCAGCGTGCGGATAATGCCAAGTGATGCCATCTGCTCCTCCACACCGAGGTTCACGAACATAACCTTTGTTGTGAAATTCACCTCCTCGGGGAACAAATCCAAGCCTACCATAACGTCGTAGATACGGTCAGCACCGAACGAGATACCTACGCCCGACGTGTTAGGCAAGCCGAAGATACCAGTAAGGTCGTCGTAGCGGCCACCACCACAGATTGAGCCGATAGCAAAGTCCATAGCCTTCACCTCGAAGATTGCACCAGTATAATAGTTCAAACCACGTGCCAACGAGAGGTCCAACTCGATAGGAAGCTGCAAACCCAAACGCTCAACATATCCGAAGATTTCACTCATCTCCTCGATACCCTTCACGCCTGTTTCCGATACACCTATAACCTCGCGTAACTTAGCCAATTTCTCAGCATTAGTACCGCTAAGCTCAAGTATTGGTTGAAGTTTATCAATAGCCTCCTGCTCCAAGCCACGCTCCGCAAGCTCAGCCTTCACGTTATCCAAACCAATCTTCTCCAGCTTATCGATTGCAACCGTGATATCCATCATCTTATCGGCGTGACCGATAGCCTCGGCGATACCGTAGAGAATCTTACGGTTGTTCATCTTGAGTGTTACGTTGATGCCGAGTTTTGCAAAGACGCGCTCCACAATCTCGATAAGCTCCACCTCGTTCAACAGCGAACGAGAGCCAATCACATCTACGTCACACTGATAGAACTCACGATAGCGTCCCTTCTGCGGACGGTCGGCACGCCACACGGGCTGCACCTGATAACGCTTGAAAGGGAATGAAATTTCGTTCTGATGCTGCACGACGTAACGAGCAAAGGGAACGGTCAAATCATAACGCAAGCCCTTCTCGCAAATCTGCGATGCGGTGCGAATCTGCTCGTCTGAAAGATTCGCTGCATAGTCACCCGAGTTAAGTATCTTAAAGAGGAGCTTATCACCCTCGTCGCCATACTTACCCAGCAGGGTAGAGAGGTTCTCCATCGAGGGAGTCTCCAGCGGCGCAAATCCGTATGTACGGAATACACTCTTGATTGTCTCAAAAATATATGTACGACGCATCATCTCGGCGGGCGAGAAGTCACGTGTACCCTTTGGAATAGATGGTTTCTGTGCCATTATTTATAATTCAAATTTTTACTGATTCTCTGTGAGCTTGCGATACTTCACACGCTTGGGAGCAATATCCATTCCCTGCGTCTTCTTCCACTCCTCATACTCCGAGTATGAACCCTCGTAGAATACAACCTTCGAGTCACCCTCGAACGAAAGGATATGCGTAGCGATACGGTCCAAGAACCAACGGTCGTGCGAGATAACCACGGCGCAACCTGCAAAGTTCTCCAAACCCTCCTCCAAAGCACGCAATGTATTTACGTCGATATCGTTGGTAGGCTCATCGAGCAAGAGTACGTTACCCTCCTCCTTGAGTGCCAAAGCCAAGTGCAAGCGGTTACGTTCACCACCTGACAACATACCGCACTTCTTCTCCTGATCGGCACCGCTGAAGTTAAAGCGAGCCACATAGGCACGTGAAGGAATCTGACGGTTGCCCAAAGTGATAAGGTCTGAGTTCTGCGAGATAACCTCATAAACGGTCTTCTCGGGATCGATTGATTTATGCTGCTGGTCAACATACGCCAACTTCACGGTCTGACCTACGGTGAATGTACCCTCGGTAGGCTTCTCCAAATCCATAATCATACGGAAGAGGGTAGTCTTACCCGTACCGTTAGGACCGATAACGCCCACGATACCTGCGGGGGGCAACTTGAAGTCCAATCCCTCATACAAGATACGGTCACCAAAGACCTTCTTCACATTGTTGGCCTCGATAACCACATCGCCCAAACGAGGACCGTTGGGGATGAAGATTTCGAGCTTCTCCTCCTTCTGCTTTACATCCTCATTCATCAACTTATCGTATGCAGACAAACGAGCCTTGCTCTTGGCGCGACGGCCCGAAGGTGACATACGCACCCACTCAAGCTCGCGCTCCAAAGTCTTGCGACGCTTCGACTCCTGCTTCTCCTCCATAGCAAGGCGCTTTGACTTCTGATCCAACCAACCAGAGTAGTTACCCTTCCAAGGAATACCCTCGCCACGGTCAAGCTCAAGAATCCAGCCCGCTACGTTATCCAAGAAGTAACGGTCGTGGGTAACGGCGATAACCGTACCCTTATACTGCTGCAAGTGCTGCTCCAACCAGTCGATAGACTCTGCATCGAGGTGGTTGGTAGGCTCATCCAAAAGCAATACATCGGGCTGCTGCAACAACAGACGACACAACGCCACGCGGCGGCGCTCACCACCAGACAACACGGCTACATTCTGGTCGGGATCGGGACAACGCAATGCGTCCATCGCGCGCTCCAACACGCTATCAAGCTCCCAGCCGTTCACGTGGTCAATCTGCTCGTAAAGCTCGCCCTGACGCTCAATCAAGCGATTCATCTCGTCATCTGACATAGGCTCGCAGAGCTTCATATTGATATCCTCGTACTCCTTCAAAAGAGCAACCGTAGAGGCGCAACCCTCCTCGACAATCTCCTTAACGGTTTTTGTGTCGTCCAACTGAGGCTCCTGCTCAAGGTAACCCACAGAGTAACCGGGTGCAAATACCACCTCACCCTGATAGTTCTTATCGATACCTGCGATAATCTTCATCAAGGTTGACTTACCCGAGCCGTTCAAACCGATGATACCAATCTTAGCACCATAGAAGAACGAGAGATAGATGTTGTTCAATACTTTTTTCTGATTGGTGAAGGTCTTCGAAACGCCCACCATCGAAAAGATAATTTTTTCGTCTGCCATATTATATTTAGTTATTTATTTTCTATACCTATTTTATTACATTCTGCAAATATACAAAACTATCGGCTCAATACCCAATCCAAACCACATTTTATTTTCGCCAAACCCCATTTTATAACAATTCTCACATTTTTCTCAACCGCTTCAACCCGACGCACTCGCATCATAAGACATTTTTATAACACTATAAAATTTTATAATCATAAAATACTTGACACGGAAAAAAAATATCTTATTTTTGCAATAGAAAACAAGACAAATAATTAACAACTCATAAAACAGACAAAACTATGAAAAGCGTAAAAGGAACTTTGACAGAGAAGAACTTATTGAAGTCATTTGCAGGCGAGAGCCAGGCACGTAACCGTTATAATTTCTTTGCAAGCGTAGCAAAGAAGGAGGGCTTCGAGCAGATTGCAGGCGTATTTGCCGAGACTGCCGATCAGGAGAAAGAGCACGCTAAGAAGTTCTTTAAGTACTTGGAGGGTGGCGATTTGGAGATTACAGCTACATACCCCGCAGGTAAGATTGGCACAACATCAGAGAACCTTGTAGCAGCAGCTGCTGGTGAGCACGAGGAGTGGGATGTACTCTACGCAGAGTTTGCACAGACCGCTGACGAAGAGGGCTTCCCCGAGATCGCAGAGACATTCCGCCAGATTGCAAAGGTTGAGGCTGAGCACGAGCGCCGTTACCTGAAGCTTTTGGAGCGCGTTACAAACGGCACAGTATTTATCCGCGACAATGAGATTTGGTGGCAGTGCCGCAACTGCGGTTACGTACTCCTCGCAAAGGAGGCTCCCATCAAGTGCCCCGCTTGCGCACACGCACAGGCATACTTCGAGCCTAAGAAGGAGAACTATTAGTAGATATCCAACCAAAGAAAAGGTGTTAGTCGCTTGGCTAACACCTTTTTTCATATTCTCAAATGCTCGCGCGTATCCTCCATAAACCGATTATACCGCGTACGCGAATCATAGTTCATCTGCATAACATCACCTATTTCGGGCGGAATTACTGCATAATCGGGCAGATGCACCCACACGGGAGTAACGTCCAGATCATATTTCACGCTACGGCTTTTCACCTCTTCGCCTTCGCCGCGCTCAACCATAGTCACATCTATGGTCGCAATCAGTCCACCATCACGGTAACGCGTGCGCTGATTTGATACAAAATTTCCAAGCGAATAGAGCGTTACACCCTTATTATTCACCTCAAACGGTTGCACCACGTGGGGATGACTACCCAAAATTATATCAACACCCAAGCGCCGCATAAAGTCGGCCATCACTTTCTGCTCCTTATTCGGCTGACGCTCATACTCATTTCCCCAATGAACAACAGCAATCACACAATCGACACTATCACGATTTATTGATGCCAAATCGCGCCACATCGCAGCGCTATCCAGATGGTTCACTACCATACCTTTCGGGACATTTATCCCATTAGTTCCATAGGTGTAATTAACTATGGCAAACGATATACCACTTCGCTTTAAATAAAGTACGTTATTCGCCTTGTATTCAGCACTATCCCGATAAACTCCTACACGCGAAATACCCCTCTTATCAAGAATCTCTGCCGTAGATTTTACGCCATAAGCTCCTCTGTCGCAACAGTGATTATTCGCCAGCGCAGCCACATCAATCCCCATATCCTGCATCGCATCTGCCACCTCGGCTGGTGACTTAAAACAGGGATAACCATAATAAGGACCACTCTCCGACAAGGTCGTCTCTAAATTCACAATCGACAAATCCGCATCGCGAAAACGCGAAGCGACATAACGAAACGATGGGGTGTAATCATACTTCGTAGTATCGTCCTTCAGGCGAGCAGCCATCACCTGCGGAATATGTTGCATCAAATCGCCCGCAGCCACAATCCGCACCGTGCGAACGCGACTCCAGCGACCTTCAAACGTACTCTCTTTACCCCCATCATTAAAAAACATAGGAGCAAACGCCGAAGCAAACATAAACAATATGGCCAATAGACTTTTCACAATTTCAAATATAGCCAAATATACCCAATTATCAAAACAAAAAAAAGAGCAGCCCCAAAAGACTGCTCCAACATACACACAAGTTGATTTAGAAGTTGTATTGAACCATCACGCTCAAACGATTTGCCTCGCCCATATTTCCATTTCGGTTTTTACGTGAGCCGTGCAGATACTCGGCGGCAACGCGGCAATTATCCGTAAGCTGATAGAAGGCATTTCCAAAGATATATGTACCTCGGCGATACTGATCCTCCGAGTAGAAACCGTGATTACGATCTACATAAGCGGTAGAGTAGCCGCCAGAAATCCAAAAACGAGACGGAATTATACTAAGCTGGCCTGCAGCCTGCCACGCCCACATAGGCATAGTTTGAATCTTCTCGGGATTCTCGGGATTGGGCGTAAAATCAAGACCACTACCTGTCAAATCCTGAATATAGGGCGTGATACCCTCACCATAAACGCCATTACCATAGAGCGTAAAATAATCGCAAACTTCTATATGCGCACTCGCCTGCACACCCCAACCAAAGAGACTTGTATTCTCCTTTGTGCGGGCATTATGCAGATACATATTACGGAATACGGCCGATGCACGGAAGTGGCTCTGACGATTCTCACCCCACGCAAACTGCAAATAGACAGGCACATCGGGTACTCGCTGCGCAAGAGGCAAGAAATTATCGTTATACGTACCACTCACAACAGGCATCTCGGCAGCCACGCCGACCTTAAAGTGGTCTTGGAAGAAATTAGCCTCATATCTGAGCAACGTCGCAAAGCGGAAGTTGTAGGCATTGGGGCCCTGATGGTCGATAGTCTCGGGCGCGGCCTTCAAGTCGCAGAAGGTAGTTACATCGCGTCCCGCCGTAAAGCCGAGCAACGACACATAAGCCGAGCGCAAGTGCGGAGTATAGCTAAACTCCTCGCCACCACGAAAATCCATATCCATATAAGCTACCACACGGCCCAAGATAGGAGAGTTTATCACCGCCTTCGTGAAGATACGTGACGTGCTGGCATCCATCATAATTCGCTGGCGATTTGCATACGTTGCACTCATCGGTATATCGTAGGGGATAAAATCGATATTATCCACCGCACCCTTCATATCATAGCTTGTACGCAACACTATCTCACCGCCTATACCCAACGCAAAACGATTGTTCTTGGTAGCGAAGATAAATTGTGGATTATGCGTCTGCTGGAATCCTTCACGGAGTGTCGCTGCAAAGTCATCTCGCACACTTTGCGCCACAAAATTATTATGCGCAATAGCTTGCTTCATCGGGCAACTGATGGTATCTATCTGCTCGAATTCCACCATATAGATGGTAGGCTTCTGCTTTCGATGCCCGTAATTATGTCGCTGCGCAGAGACCTCAAACACACATAGCAGCACCAACGACAACGAGAAAATAAGTCGAATTGTTTTCATAAGCTAAATAGTTTAATGAATGTTATTACATTTTAAATCATTTTTATTCTATACTCACCCAAGCCAAATCCCGATTTAGCCAGTGGGCAAAATGCTTTTCGCAACTCCTATGCCAAACAAATTCTTCGCACACAATATACTCAGACCTTGCTGCAAATCTCTTTGTGGCATATCTACCCGAAATCGTACCCAAAATCACTGCGCTATACTCTATGATAGTAGTATATTTTGAGCTTGCATATATAGGATTCTCATACGCCACGAAAAATTTTCACACCCAACAAATAACACAACACTCTAATTACTAAATCAATAGGCTCACAAACACCTTTACATATCAAAAATTAGCAGAAAAAAGTCATAAAAAAATTTGCAGATTAGGATTTTTGTACTACCTTTGCAATCGCAATCAGCTAAGAGGTGCGTTAGTTCAGCTGGTTAGAATACGTGCCTGTCACGCACGGGGTCAGGGGTTCGAGTCCCCTACGCACCGCGAAAGAGTCTTGAATTTCAAGACTCTTTTTTGTTTAGGAATATCTGTTGCAAAATAAGCACCTATGCACAATAGCGCTGTGCCATTCCAGCCCGAGACTCCATCATAGGAGAGGTACTGACTTCTCGTTCCCACAACCATTTACTTGACACGAAAGTAGCAATAATTAAGGTTATAATGGACGATATTTGTGCTGCTTCAGCCGAAATCATAGCTTAATAGACTACCTAATACTTCAAATAGTGCTTCGATGAGAAAGATAGGAACGGCACGCCGTGCAACCAGCCCAGCACCTCCGCGCAATTTGCCAATACATCACCCTAAAGTCATATGTGCATAAAAACAAAAAAGTCCTGAAACCAAAGTTTCAAGACCTTCTGCGGTGCGTAGGGGACTCGAACCCCTGACCCCGTGCGTGACAGGCACGTATTCTAACCAGCTGAACTAACGCACCTCTTAGCTGATTGCGATTGCAAAGGTAGTATAAAATTTTTAATCTGCAACTATTTTGCCAAGAAAATTTACTTCTCAAATATAGAAAATTGCACACTACCATAGCTGCGCAACTGCTTAAAATAGGGATTTGCGCTGAAATCCTGCGACTTAGAGTGCTCAAAGATAAAAACACCACCATCCTTGAGTAAATCGTTTTCAAAGACCAAATCCACCACCTGCTCGCTATTTTCCAAATCGTAAGGCGCGTCCGAGAATATCACGTCGAATTTTTTCGCGCAACTTTTCAGATACAAAAAGACATTAGCCTTTACAGGATGCAGATTATCGAAGCCAAAGGTTTTGGCCGTAGAACGAATAAAATTATAATGTACCGCATTTATCTCCACCGAGGTAACAGAAGCAGCACCTCGCGATGCAAACTCGTAGCTTATAGAGCCCGTACCAGCAAAGAGATCCAACACCTCGATATCCTCGAAGTCAATCATATTACCCAGCACATTAAACAGGTTCTCCTTCGCAAAGTCGGTAGTAGGGCGGGCGCGCAGATTCTTCGGGGGAACAATATTTCGTCCGCCACAACGGCCACTGATAATTCTCATATCCGTTACTATTTATATTATATATAAGGTAAAAAGAATGTCCGCCCTTTAACAGAGCGGACATTTATATTTGTAACCGCAGATGATTACTCCCAGTTACCAGCCTCGTTGTTGCTACCCTCCATTGAACCGAACTTCAAACCAGCGTAAGCATTAAAGTTGTTCTCGCGGTCGTCGATAAGGTTAATGATGTTCTGACGATAAGCTACAGTATCGAGGTAAATCTTGTAAGGTGCACGGCACTCTACAACGGGAACCAATACGTTAGCACCAGTCATAACCTTTGCAGCCTCAAGGATAAACTCAACATTGTTAGTGTGGGGGATATAACGCAAGTTGTTAACATCCTCCTTAGAGAGCTTGCGGGGGTTGAAGATTGTATCGATAACAGCGATGCTGTACTTCTCAACGTTCTTCTTACCTGCCTTCTTCAACTGAGCCATAGCAACAGAGTCATCCTCGTCTACGAGCTTGCGCTCCATCTCCAAAGAGTCGTTCAAGATGAAATAGATAAGTGAATCGAAGTCGCCAGTGAACTGCTGGTACTTGCTCTTGTAAGCACGCTCAGCTGCACGGATGTCCTTCAACTTAACGATTACATCTGCATTACGCTCCTCCAACTGCTTCTCGAAGCTAAGCGGAGTGTGGATCAATGTAGCAACCACATAAATAAGTCCGATGATTACCAGACCCAAAAGAAATTGTACTGCCTTTTTCATTTTTTAGTTATTTGTTATTAAGTTTGTATCAAATTTAACACGAAAATCGACGATAAAATGCTTAACACTTATATCGCAGGCCAAATTTACACAAAAATCTCTTTTGAAACAACAATTAGCCAGAAAAAAGTTGTGGAAAAGTTATCTGAGTGGCTTTCTTCGCCCGATTACTCGCAAATTTTCGTTCTGAACGGCTACGCAGGTACGGGAAAGACCACTCTCATATCGGCTTTTGTTGACGTTTTGGCAGATATGGGTACCAAGTGCATACTGCTTGCACCGACGGGACGAGCAGCAAAAGTGTTGTCGCGTTATTCTGGTCGCGAAGCGCTGACCATACACAAAAAAATCTACCGCGAAAAGACCAATGCCGACTACGAATCCAAGTTTTCGCTAAACATAAATAAGGAGCGTGGCGCGGTGTTTATTGTCGATGAGGCCTCGATGCTCTCCGACTCTTCGGGTGAGGGGCAGATTTTCGGTAGCGGCTCACTACTCGATGACCTTATTAAATATGTTCGTAGCGGAAAGGAGTGCCGCCTGATTCTTGCGGGTGATAATGCGCAGTTACCTCCCGTAGGTGCTGATTATAGTCCCGCCTTAGATGAATCGATTATGCAGGGATATGGCGATGTTGTCTATGCCTCGATGGACGATGTGGTGCGCCAAAGTGCCGAATCGGGAATACTTTTCAATGCCACGATGGTGCGCTGTATGTTGGAAAACTACATCTGCGAGATACCAAAATTCGATATGAATTTCCCCGACATAGAGTCTATAAATGGCGGCGAATTGATGGAAAAATTGCAGGATTGTTACGACCGCTACGGCCGCGAGGAGACTATCGTCATTACGCGCTCAAACAAGCGTGCCAATAGATATAACGAAGGTATCCGCCGTTACAACCTATCCGCCGAGGAGGCCATTGAGAGTGGCGATATGTTGATGGTGGTAAAGAACAATTATCACTACACGGAGCGCATCGAGGATTGCCCTATGAGCTTTATGGCCAACGGAGATATTGCGCTACTCAGGCGCATCCGTCGCTTCGAGGATTTTTACGGATTTCACTTTGCCGAGGCTATTTTGTCATTCCCCGATTACAACGATACCGAAATAGAGTGCAAAATCCTTTTGGACACAATATCATCAGAATCGCCATCGCTCACACGCGAGGAGAGCCGCCGCCTTTTTGATGAAGTTGAGAAGGATTACACCGACATAAAGAGCAAGATAAAACGATATAAGGAGATACGCGAGAATCCTCATTTCAACGCCGTGCAGGTTAAATTTGCCTACGCCGTAACGTGCCACAAGGCGCAGGGTGGTCAATGGCGCGCTGTATTTATCGATAGATGCCTATTTGGCGATGAGCCTATTTCGCGCGATATGTTACGCTGGTTATATACGGCTTTGACACGAGCTACCGACAAGCTCTATTTGGTGAATTTTGACGAACGATTCTTTGAATAATGCGCCAAAAAAGTTATCTTTGCTCACTTTAAAACCCGCGACAAATGGCAGCAGAGAAAAAATACGTCGAAACACCTTTGATGAAACAATATTATCAAATCAAATCGGTACACCCCGATGCGATACTATTGTTCCGCGTAGGCGACTTTTACGAAACATTTGGCGAAGATGCCATCAAGGCGAGTTCGATACTTGGCATTACGCTCACGCGTCGTGCCAATGGTGCTGCATCGTTTGTTGAGTTGGCAGGATTCCCTTATCACGCTGTTGATGTATATCTGCCGAAGTTGGTGCGCGCAGGCGAGCGCGTAGCCATCTGCGAACAGTTAGAGGACCCCAAGACCGTCAAGGGTTTGGTAAAGCGTGGTGTTATTGAGCTTGTTACGCCGGGCGTTGTGTTGGGCGATAACATTTTGCCAAATAAGGAAAATTCATTCCTTGCATCTGTATTTTTCGGACAGAAGTGTACGGGCGTAGCTTTCCTTGATATATCTACGGGCGAGTTTTATATGGCGCAAGGAGATGACCGCTACATAGATAAGTTGATTTCAAATCTCTCCCCAAAGGAGGTATTGTACCAGCGCGGCTATGAGGATCGTTTCCAAAATTCATTCGGTAATCGCCTATACACATACCGCCTTGATGATTGGATTTTCTCGTCGGAACTTAATTACGACAAACTCTGCAAACAGTTTGGTACCAAGTCATTAAAAGGCTTCGGTGTAGATGGTATGCAGGAGGGTATAGCTGCTGCGGGAGCTATTTTGTATTACTTGGAGTTCACCGAGCACCGCGAGATTTCGCACATCACGTCCATTTCGCGCATCGACCAGAACGAGTTCGTATGGATTGACAAATTCACCATTCGCAACCTCGAACTCTTTTCATCAAACGGAGCGCAGGGCAAGAGTGGTTTTGCCGACGTAATAGACCGCACGCTAACCTCTATGGGTGGTCGCTTATTGAAGCGCTGGATTGCTATGCCTTTGGTAGATGTGGAGCGCATCAGTCGCCGACAGGACGTTGTGGAGATATTGGCCAAGGATGCCGATTTGGCAGAGGCTCTGCGTGAGCAGATTTCGGCCATCGGTGACTTGGAGCGAATGTCCTCACGCATCGCCGCTGGACGCATCTTGCCACGCGAGTTGGTGCAGCTAAAAAACTCTTTGACAGCAGTAGAAACGCTGAAATCATTATTAGAATCAACCGACCACGAACGCCTGCACGAGATTGCCGCACATATTGATCCTATAACCGCTTTACGCGATAAGTTGGCACGCGAGATATATCCCGACCCTGCGAACAATCAGATTCAGAAGGGTGGCATTATTGCCGATGGTGTGTCGGCCGAGCTTGACGATTTGCGCCGCATAGCTATGCACGGAAAGGATGTTTTGCAGCAGATTCTTCAGCGCGAGAGCGAGGCAACGGGTATTCCTTCGTTAAAAATTAGCTACAACAACGTCTTCGGTTACTACATCGAAGTGCGTAATACTCACAAAGATAAAGTACCCGAATCGTGGATTCGCAAGCAGACCTTAACGGCCGCCGAGCGATATATCACCGAGGAATTGAAGGAGTACGAGGAGAAGATTTTGGGTGCACAGGATAGAATCCTTGCCATTGAGTTGGATATTTACAACAATCTTATTCAATTCGCTGCCACACACCTAAAATCAATCTTGGCCGATGCAGCCGCGATAGCCCGCATCGACTGCTTGCAGTCGTGTGCTCGTATGGCTTGTGAGTGCCGCTACGTGCGCCCCGTATTGGATGAGGGCAAGAAGATAGATATTCGCGAGGGACGCCACCCCGTCATTGAGCGTCTGATGCCCGTTGGCGAGGAGTATATCCCTAACGATGTATTGCTGAACGACACCGACCAGCAGATTATGATGATTACCGGACCTAATATGTCGGGTAAGTCGGCTCTGTTGCGCCAGACGGCACTCATTATTCTTATGGCTCAGATGGGTTCGTTCGTGCCCGCCAAGTCGGCACATATTGGCATTGTAGATAAGATTTTCACACGCGTTGGTGCTTCGGACAATATCTCGCAGGGCGAATCAACCTTTATGGTCGAGATGCTGCAGTCGGCAAGTATTCTGAACAACCTCTCGGATCGTAGCCTTATTCTGCTGGACGAGATTGGTCGCGGCACAAGCACCTACGATGGTATCTCTATCGCGTGGGCAATGGTGGAGTATATCCACAACTACCCATCAGCACACGCCAAAACGTTCTTTGCCACTCACTATCACGAGCTTAACGAGATGGAGCAGCTCTTCGAGCGCATAAAGAATTATCACGTATCCGTTCGTGAGGTGGACAACACCATCGTCTTCCTGCGCAAGTTGGCACGCGGCGGCACGGAGCACTCGTTTGGTATTCACGTAGCACGTATGGCTGGTATGCCGCAGACCATAGTAAAACGCGCAACGGAGATATTGACCAATCTTGAGATGGTTTATGGCGACAACGATGTTGCTGCGGGTACGCCCGTACGTCAGCGCAAGAAACGCCAGCCGTCAGCAAAGCAGGTGGCCGATGTAGCCGAGAAGGGTAGTATGCAGCTCTCGATGTTCCAGTTGGACGACCCCGTATTGGTACAGATACGTGACCAGATAAAGGGCCTTGACATCAACTCACTCACACCTATCGAGGCGCTCAACAAGCTCAACGAGATAAAGAAATTAACGGGCTTATAATAGCAACATCATTACTATGATATACAAAAAAGGCTACCAGCAAAAAGTTGGTAGCCTTTCTTATATACAATCTCAGTTTATGCGTCGATATTTGCGTAGTGAGCATTCTTCTCGATGACCTCACGACGAGGTGGCACGTCGTCACCCATCAACATCGAGAAGATACGGTCAGCCTCGGCAGCATTCTCGATATTCACCTGACGCAAGATACGAGTCTCGGGATTCATTGTAGTATCCCACAACTGCTGTGCGTTCATCTCACCAAGACCTTTGTATCGCTGGATGTGAACGCCCTTCGCACCCATCTCCTCGACGATAGCGTCGCGCTCGGCGTCTGTCCAGCAGTAACGCTCGTTGTTACCCTTCTTAACAAGGTAGAGGGGCGGGGTAGCGATATAGATATGACCATTCTCGATAAGCTCCTTCATCTTGCGGAAGAAGAATGTAAGCATCAATGTTGCAATATGCGCACCATCGACGTCGGCATCGGTCATAATGATAATCTTATCGTAACGCAACTTCTCGAGATTCAGAGCCTTGCTATCCTCCTCGGTTCCGATTGACACGCCCAAAGCAATAAACATATTCTTAATCTCCTCGTTCTCCCACATACGGTGCTCCTGCGCCTTCTCGATGTTCAAAATCTTACCGCGCAAGGGCATAATAGCCTGGAAGTTACGGTCACGACCCTGCTTTGCAGTACCACCCGCAGAGTCTCCCTCGACGAAGAAAATCTCGGCGATAGAACGGTCACGGCTTGAACAGTCGGCCAACTTACCCGGCAAACCTGCACCCGACAAAACAGTCTTACGCTGTACGGCAGCGCGTGCATTGTGCGCAGCGTGGCGAGCCGTTGCGGCCAAAATCACCTTCTGCACGATAGCCTTCGCATCGCGGGGGTGCTCCTCCAAATAAAGAGCCATAGCCGAAGAAACTGCGCCATTCACAGCAGCTGATACCTCGCTATTACCCAACTTTGTCTTGGTCTGTCCCTCAAACTGAGGCTCGGCAACCTTAACAGATACAACTGCTGTCAAACCCTCGCGGAAGTCCTCACCGTTAATCTCAAACTTGAGCTTCGCCAACATACCCGACTCCTCGGCATACTTCTTCAACGTACGAGTCAAAGCCGAACGGAAACCTGTAAGGTGAGTACCACCCTCGATAGTGTTGATATTATTTACATACGAGTGAACATTCTCCGAGAATGAGTTGTTATACTGCATAGCAACCTCTACGGGTACGCCATTGTACTCTGTATCGATATAAATAACGCTCTCGGTCAATGCCTCACCGCGTGTAGCATCGAGATACTTTACAAACTCCTGCAAACCATCCTTCGAGTAGAACGACTCGCTGAGATACTCGCCAGCCTCGTCCTTATGACGCTTGTCAGTTAGTGAGAGGTGAATACCCTTATTCAAGAATGCCAACTCGCGCAGACGGTTAGCCAACGTGTCGTACTTATACTCGGTAGTGAGGGTAAAGATTGAGTTATCAGGCTTGAATGTGATAATCGTACCACGATCCTCGCAATCGCCAACAATCTCCATCTTCGAAGTAGGAGCTCCCTTACTATATGTCTGCTTATAAATCTTACCGCCACGGTGAATCTCTGCAACAAGCAGGGTAGAGAGCGCATTCACACACGACACACCCACACCGTGCAGACCGCCCGACACCTTATAACTTCCCTTGTCGAACTTACCACCAGCGTGCAATACCGTAAGAACCACCTCAAGAGCAGACTTACCCTCCTTCTCGTGGTAGTCGGTGGGGATACCACGACCATTATCCTTTACGGTAATCGAGTTATCCTCGTTGATTGACACATCGATATGGGTACAGTAACCAGCCAAAGCCTCGTCAATAGAGTTATCCACCACCTCATATACAAGGTGATGCAAACCCTTCTCGCCGATATCGCCGATATACATAGCAGGGCGCTTACGCACAGCCTCCAAACCCTCCAACACTTGAATATTCGACGCCGAATACTCTTCCTCGTGTTTTACAATTTCCTGTTCAGTACTCATTATTTATTGCTTAATTCTATTCCAAACATTAAAACGTACAAAAATACTCTTTTTTATTCTCTTTTCCAAATATCGAATC
>JAZRLD010000076.1:0-7386 GCA_045646685.1 Alistipes sp.
CTTTGTACCGCTCTCCACGATGTCGGGATAGATTGTACCCTGACCGAGGAAGTCGATGCCGTCCAACTTACGTGCCTCCTCCGCGAATACGCGGATGAACTCGCCACCGATAATCTTACGCTTCTGCTCGGGATCCTCAACACCCTCGAGCTTTGTGAGGAAGCGCTCTGTAGCGTCAACATATACAAGGTTTGCGCACAACTGCTTGCCGAATACCTCAACAACAGCCTCCGACTCACCCTTACGCATCAAGCCGTGGTTTACGTGAACACACACCAAGTTATCGCCGATAGCCTTCAACAAAAGCGCAGCAACAACAGATGAGTCAACGCCACCTGACAACGCCAACAACACCTTCTTGTCGCCCACCTGCTGGCGGATAAGCTCCACCTGGTCGTTCACGAAGTTCTTCATATTCCAGTTAGCCTCGGCCTTGCAAGTATCGAATACGAACGACTTAACGGCAGCCTTGATAGCCTCCTCGTCGTCTGTGAACTGTGCCAACTTAACCTCGCACTGTGCCTTGTCGTGACCTGCCGCCATCACGGGGAAGCCTGCCTCGTAAATCTCGGGCAATACGTCAATCTCCACGCCGTCGATAACGTTGTTGGGGCCACCGTTGATGATAACACCCTTCACGTTGGGCAACGCCTTCAACTCCTCAGCGGTAATGTCGTGCGGATAAATCTCGCTGTAAACACCTAATGCACGGATGGCTCGAGCAAGCACGGTATTCTCGTGGCTACCCAACACCAAAATAACAATCATATCCTGTTTCATCGTCTTGTATATATTTTATTTTAATACTTCTTATTTGCCTATGCTCGAAAGTTGTATAATAAGGCTATTTTGAAGCTGCTCGAAGTCCGAGGGTGCGGAGCATACCTGCGTATGTGAGCAACCCGAGGACGAGGCAGATGCCAAAAGAGCCTTATTAGAGAACTTTCTTGTCAAAAAAGGCTCGCACGCAAGAGAGCGTGGCGAGCCTCATATAATTACTCTCCGCGAGTGTAGTTCGGTGTCTCGCTTGTGATTGTAATGTCGTGGGGGTGGTTCTCAACAACACCGTTTGAGGTGATGCGTACGAACTTAGCCTTTTGCAGAGCTGCTATTGTCTGCGCACCGCAGTAACCCATACCTGAGCGAATACCACCTACGAGCTGGTAAACAGTCTCGTTGAGTGAGCCCTTGAAAGGCACGCGACCTACGATACCCTCTGGCACGAGCTTCATCGCGTTGTTCTCGCCGCCCTGGAAGTAACGGTCTGACGAGCCAGCCTTCATTGCGTCGATAGAACCCATACCGCGATATGTCTTGAACTTACGGCCGTTGTAGATGATAGTCTCACCGGGAGACTCCTCCGTACCTGCAAACATTGAGCCGACCATCACGCAGTCGCCACCAGCAGCCAACGCCTTCACGCAGTCGCCCGAGTAGCGCAAACCACCGTCAGCGATTACGGGCACGCCCGAACCCTTGATAGCCGATGCACAATCGTGAATGGCTGTGAGCTGAGGTACACCTACACCTGCGATGATACGTGTTGTACAGATTGAACCGGGACCGATACCCACCTTCACACCGTCAGCACCAGCCTCAACCAACATCTTGGCAGCCTCGGCTGTGGCGATGTTACCAACCACAACGTCCAACTCGGGGAAGTGTGACTTGATGTTCTTCAACGCTGTAACGATGTTCTTCGAGTGACCGTGAGCCGAATCCAAAACTACGGCATCAACGCTCTCGGCAACCAACGCCTTCACGCGGTCCAATACGTCGCCTGTGATACCCACACCAGCCGCTACGCGCAGACGGCCTTTTGC
Source organism: Alistipes sp. (assembly GCA_045646685.1). Classification (GTDB taxonomy): domain Bacteria; phylum Bacteroidota; class Bacteroidia; order Bacteroidales; family Rikenellaceae; genus Alistipes. Next base: position 1,824 of record JAZRLD010000076.1, read on the forward strand.
GTCCTTGCAAGCATTGGGGTGGTCCTGCACCTTTGTTATATCTTTATATGTGATAAGTCCGATGAGCTTGCCGTTGTCATCTACCACGGGCAACTTCTCAATCTTGTTCGAGAGCAAAATCTCCGAAGCCTTCTCCAACTCGGTAGAGTGAGTAGTGATGATGTTCTCCTTTGTCATCACGTCCTCAATCTTGCGGCTCATATCGCGCTGGAAGCGGAGGTCGCGGTTTGTCACGATACCGATGAGCATATTGTCTGCATCAATAACGGGAATACCACCAATCTTGTTCTCGCTCATAAGCTGCAACGCATCACCTACGGTCTGATCCTTGGTGATGGTGATAGGGTCATATATCATACCGCTCTCGGCACGCTTCACACGACGCACGTGCGCAGCCTGCTCGGCAATCGACATATTCTTATGAATAACGCCGATACCACCCTCACGCGCAAGCGCAATGGCGAGCTTTGCCTCCGTTACGGTGTCCATAGCGGCAGACACAATAGGTATATTCAACTTGATATTTCGCGAAAAACGTGTTTCAGTAGAAACTGTTCGCGGCAACACTTCTGAGTAGGCGGGTACGAGCAACACATCATCGAAAGTGAGGCCCATCGACTGTACCCTTTCATCTATGAATGACATACTGTACTTGGGTTTTTGTTGCGCACAAAGTTACGCATTAGAATTCAAACTGCAAAATCCAAAAAGCAAAAATATTCACCCCACCTGCAAAAAAATGTGGTGTGTGAGTTAAGTGAAGCTATAAGTGTTATAAGAATTATAGGTGTTATACGTTTTACAGCGCTGACCTATAACACTTATAACACCTATCTTTTTTAATCCTTGAAAGTAAAATTGCTCGCATTCAGCAGCCAGCTGCCTATGCCGTTGCCGACGATGGCGATAGCCGTAATTCTGATGGCCTCCCAGCCCCACTCGCCCGCCAGCGAGATGTAGAACATATTGGCGATGGAGTGCTCAAAGCCCGAGAGAATGAAAATCACGATGGGCATAATCACAAACAACCACGACTTCGACTTGCGGTAAGAGTCCACCGCTAGATACATCATCGCGCCGCAACCTATCGAGAGCAGCAGCACGCTCAGCGACGAGTCCTGCAACTTGGGCGCAACCACGGCGGCAATATCTACGGTGTGGCGCGTCAGTGCAAATCCCTTTGCCGCGGCCCACGTACCAATGAAGTTACCCGCAATGGTTACGAGAATACTCGCCAAGCCATACTGACGGAAATAACCGATGCGACCTGTGTATAACGCAAATCCCTGACACACAATAGTTAAAAGTCCGAAGGAGAAGAGCAATGCTCCCACCATCTTGTTTGCACACATCAGGTAAATTATACCGCCAAATCCAATCATTATGCCCGCCAATACGGAGAGCGAAAAGGTGTTTATGAGTTCTTTTTTCATCTGTTGAATTTTGTGCCACCCGTACTGCGAATCTCTCTAAAAAAAAGAGCGCGTGGCCGATTAGAAAACAAAGATACGATAAATTTGTAAAAAAATAACATTTTCAGCACCTGCTATTTGCATATTATTCTTACCTTTGTCTATTGGAGGAAATGTTTGAAAATTTTTTACACATAAACTTAAACCAATATGAAGAAATTTTTTTACTCTTTGATGGCTGCTGCTGCGCTCACAGCGTGCAGTGGTGAGTATGTTCCCGTCGAGACTTTTATCGAGGCTGAGGACCCCGTTGCTCTCACCGAGGATCAGGAGGCTGCGTGGGACGGCGTGAGCAAGAAGTTCAATGCTGCGTGGGGTTGCCCCGACTCGCAGTATGCTCGCAGCATCGTTCCCGAGAAGGTGTGCGACAAGCCTTTCCACCTCACCGTATGGAAGGGTGAGCGTGCGTCGGCTCAAGTTGTTGTATGGACTGCCGAGGGCTTGGACGGCGTAGAGTGCAAGGTTGGCGACTTCAAGTCTGCCGCTGGCACTATGCCCGCATCTATCGCCGAGGCTCGCTTCGTGCGTTACACTTTGGCCGATGTTCAGAACTATAAGTTCAAGAAGGGTGGCCCCGAGGTTATCGCTCCCGATATGCTCGACACTCTCTCTCGCTTCGATGTTGAGGCTCGCACAGCACGCCCCATCTGGGTTAGCTTGCAGATTCCTGCTGACGCGGCTGCTGGCACCTATACTGCCGAGGTTACCGTTAGCCACCACGGCTTCGGTAAGGTTAAGCTCCCCTTGGAGGTTGAGGTGTTGAATCAGACTTTGAAGAACCCCACCGAGTGGTCATTCCACCTCGACTTGTGGCAGCACCCCACATCTGTTGCTCGCGCACAGGGCTTGGAGTTGTGGAGCGACGCTCACTTCGAGGCTATGAAGCCCGTTATGACTCGCTTGCGTATGGCTGGTCAGAAGGTTATCACTGCTACTTTGAACAAAGACCCTTGGAACCACCAGTGCTACGACGCTTATGAGCCTATGATTAAGTGGACAAAGCATAAGGATGGCTCTTGGTCTTACGACTACACTATCTTCGACCGCTGGGTAGAGTTTATGCTCGGCTTGGGTATCAACAAGTACATCAACTGCTACTCTATGGTTCCTTGGAACTGCGAGTTGGAGTATATGGACGAGGCTAAGGGAGAGATTGTAACCGTTAAGGCTGAGCCTAACACTCCCATCTTCCCCGTTATCTGGAAGCCCTTCTTGCAGGATTTCAAGAAGCACTTGGAGGCTAAGGGTTGGTTGGAGATTACCAACATCGCTATGGACGAGCGCTCACCCGAGGCTATGCAGGCTGCTGCTAAGGTTTTGATGGATTGCGCTCCCGAGATGGGCTTCGCGTTGGCTGATAACCACCGTTCATACGAGAAGTTCACTATGATGCGCGACGTTTGCGCCGCTATGCGTCACCAAACCGTAACTCCCGAGGATATCGCTATGCGCCGTGCGCAGGGCTTCACTACTACATTCTACGTTTGCTGCAGCCCGATGTATCCCAACACCTTCACAACATCGCAGCCCTACGAGTCAGAGCTTTTGGGCTGGAAGAACATCGCACACGATTACGATGGTATGTTGCGTTGGGCTTACAACTCTTGGGCAGAGGATCCCCAGTACGACTCACGTTTCGGTAACTGGATGTCAGGCGACACATACTTGGTATATCCCTACAACCGTTCTTCTATGCGTTTCGAGCGTTTGATTGACGGTATCGAGGTTACCGAGAAGATTCGCGCTTTGCGTGCCGCAGGTGTTGATATGAGTGGCGTTGATGCTGTGTTGGAGAAGATTCGCTCAATGGAGATTACCGACTACAATTTGCCTTGGCAGCAGGTTGTTAAGGAGGCTCAGGCGGCTCTTGACGAGGCAGCTCGCAAGTAAGAAATCGCCTAACAAGGCTCTTTTGGCGTCTGGCTTGTCCTCGAAATGCTCATTTACGCTTTAGTAAACTCCGCTTTCTCGGACTGCGACCAGCCTCAAAATAGCTCTTGTTATACAATTTCTTGGTAATAGAAATAATAAAGGGTGTCCCGAAAAGGACACCCTTTTTTGTGCAATTATCTCGCTACTATTTCAAATTTATCACCTCCTTATTCTCCAATACACTTTTCTGCGCCACCTGCTGAATATATTCGGCCTTCTCGGTCTCAAATCCTGCCGTGTACGATGTCTGATACTGCGCAGGGAATAGGGTAGTGTAAATCACATTCGCCGCCAAGTATGTACCCAATGGCGAGGGGTGCGAGAGGTCCTGATTGTATAGCTGATACTCGGGACGCTCCTCCCTCACGCGCTGCCACGCCATACCTACGGGCGCACAGGTTGCGTTGTTGCGATAAGTCATCTCCAAGTATGTTGTCTTTATGCGCTCCTGCATACCCTCGTAGGTGTAAACTAACGGATAGTTCTCAATCTTGTGCGTCGAGCCGTACTTATGTCCCCACGTCATATAAAATATGGTCTTCGCCTCGGGTGAGCCAACGTGAATAAGGCTGTCCAACTCGCGCGCTGCAGGATATATGTTCGCTATTACCGTTTCGCTCTGACGTGCAGGGTCACTGCTCTGCTCCTGCAACACCACAAAATCCCAATGTTCGTCGGTCAAAGCCTTGCGCACCTTCTCGTTCTTGAGGTGGCCACGCAGACGCTCTCCGCCTTTGGTTATGCTGCGCACGGCGAGCTTTTTCTTCTGCGTTTTGGCTATCTCATAAACCATCTGCGGCAGGTCGTTGTAGTAGGTGTAGCTATTGCCAATAAAGAGCAATCTCAGAGAGTCCTGCTTGGGTGCAGGTGCTTGCTTTGCGTTCTGCGCCGCCACGCCGAGTGGCAACAGCAACAAAATTGTGAGAAGTAATCGTTTCATATCGTTAAAGGTTTTCTACAAATTTAATGGATTTTATTTGGAAACGGAGTAAAAGGAATAAAAAAAAGGGCACTGCCTCACGGCGGTACCCTTCCTCTGTTCATTTAATGCTTAATAGGTTTAGGTTTTATAATAGTCTTCGTCTGCTTGCGTGACTTGCGCCCCGCGACGTAAATACTATTCACAATAAATAAACTAATCACCGCTCCGCGCCTCGTCCCAATATAAACCCCGAGGGCAGAACTGCTTTTATCCTTAATAAAGAAATCTATTCAAAACTAAAGATGTAGGGGCTGAGTGTATATACACCCTCCTTGCCTATCATCTGCTTCACCTTTCGATACTCGTCATAGTAGGGACGCAACTCCGCCGGCAAAGCCAACTTCTCGCGTACGTTTACGTTGAGCGAGTTGAGCACAGCCATAATACCTGTCAGCTCATCCTTCACCTCCACAATCTGGTAGTTGTCGCCCAGCTCGGCCTTATCCACCGCGATAGCCAACGCCGCTGTCAAGCCGCCACACGTATCCACCAAGCCAATCTTCTGTGCCTGCTCGCCACTCCACACGCGGCCCTCGGCAATCTCCAATACGCGCTCGATTGTAAGGTTACGGCCCTCGGCTACCAATGTTGTGAAACGCTCATATACGCGGTCCACGCTATGCATCATTGCGCGGTACTGAGTAGATGTCATAGGTGAGAATCCTGTTGCCATACCTGCATTCTTGTTGGTCTTAACGGCATCTATCGTCACGCCCACCTTCTCCTTGAGTGCCTTGCCGAAGCTCGGAATCATACCAAACACACCAATCGAACCTGTCAGCGTTGTGCGGTCAGCCACAATAGCATCTGCAGGTGCCGAGATGTAGTAACCGCCCGATGCGGCATACGAACCCATCGACACGATTACGGGCTTCTTAGCCTTCAGCAACTCCACCTCGCGCCAGATAAGATCCGACGCCAAGGCGCTACCTCCGGGCGAGTTCACACGCAAAACAACCGACTTAATATCATCATCCTCGGCTACCTCGCGCAATGTCTTCGAGAGCGTATAGCCGTAAATATTGTCGTCCGTACCACTGCCGTCCATCACCTGACCGTTGGCATATACGATAGCCACCTTGGGCGCTGCGGCCTTCTTGGGGTCTGTGGTCAATCCCGAAGCATACTCGCTCAGCGATATATACTCAGGCTCCTCGATGCTGTACTCGCTCTTGAA